>JAYVNT010000218.1:0-6499 GCA_043758285.1 Flavobacterium sp. | reverse complement strand
CGCAGTATCCTTGAAGAAAACGACATGGCAAAACTTCTTCAGTATGAAGGTGCTATCGCGTCAGAATTTCTTTCTTTCTATTCTAAAGAAGATTACCTCAAAGGACGTGTCAGATTTTTAATGTCCCAGACTAATCCAAAACTTCACGTACTTGCTAAACTTATTGTTGGTTCGTAAAACATTTGATGCGTGCTACCGTTTCGCACACGCATCAAACTTTAGAAGGTAAATAAACATCATGAGTTATGACCACATTAAAAATAGCAGATATAACTTTTCTTATTGTGAAGAAGATGGCGATCATCGTGATGGCAGTGTTCTAAGCCTTGTAAAATCCGACGGAACGCTTAAAGATAAACCGGAAGATTGGGATTCATACAATGGCTACGGTAAGTTTAATGAGTTTGGCCACATTATTACCAATCACATCGGTTTTGCACTGTCTATTACAGAAAACCGCGATGGCATTCTTGCTGAGTGGCATGAAATTAAGCACAAAGAAAAAATTGCTGCTGACCTTCAAGCAAAAAAACACCGCATTGGTGGCATTACAATTCCAACAAAATCAACCATTCTAACGTTAGGCTCGGGAACAACTGAATTTACAATGTATGTTGATTTTCCAAATGGGCTACGTTGTACTGTTGAAATTAATGACGATGGCGCAGCAAAAACTTTCTTTACGAGAAGCGCATAAAAAATAGATGAATTTCCTTGAAGCTATCGCTCTACGAACCATGGCTGTTTTTGCTCTGATTATTTTGTTGGCTATCGGTCTCGTTTGTTTAACGGTTATAATCCCTAGTCGGGCTCTTTTTGAAGTTATCTACCCCAAAAAATATTCTAGGAGATAATAAATTTTTATCTATTTGTGATATATTATCATAAGTAATTGCTCCTCTCTAAAATTAGATCTTATATGAATCAAAAATATACTGTTAATGAATCCGACGAAAACGTTTTTCTTTACCAGAAGAAACTGTATTTACTAACATAATAATTTTATCTCAATTCATAATAATAATTAGATATTATTTCCACATAAATCTTTTTAGCATACCTATTTACCTAATCTAAATTTCTTAAAGGTTTCTTATTATGACACGACATCATTTTCCAAAAATACCAAAAATAGATCTCAAAAGTTTTTTTACTTTTGGGATGTTTGCCGGTGCTTTTTATATGATCTTTCCGGGCTACGTTCTTTTTCTATGGGTAGCTCTATTCATTCAAATAATTGGTTATATTGGTTTTAAACACTATGGTAGAAAATTGTATGAATTGAATGAGTAGAGTTACAAGTAATAAATAATATTCTTTCAAAACTCTATATAGATATTATATACTTCTTGTCTGATCTAATAAATCAAATGAAATCAAAAATTATGAATATATTTGGTAGTGCACAAAATAAAAAACCGTGTGGCATTTGCAGTAAAACAACATGTAAAGGCAATCATCCCGAATTGCTAAAATTTCAAGATATCTATACAATTAGTTGGTGTAAACTTTGAGAAAATACACGCATTATACGTGAAATTGAAGGTTGTGGTGCAAGTTCGTGTAATAGACATTCTTGTTCTGAATTCGAACCAGCAACAATTGCTTATACCAAGATGCTTCGTAAAAAATAAATATGTGAATACTGAAATTATTGGCTATACTGCCACTTTCTTTTCAACTATTTGGAGTCTTCCACAAACCTTCAAAATTTTTCGAAAAAAATCCGTTCTTGATATCTCACCGCAAACAACGGTTATTTTTTTTTGCTCTTTATGTATTTCCATCAGTTTTTGATTTTATATTCATTCAAACCCGGTCATTCTAACTAATATCATCGGTATATGTCTTTTCACTCTAATAGTATTTTTACGACTTTGAGCTGATAATCTTGGTCGTCAAACATTTTTTCAAAAATTACCGCTATTTTTTCTTGTAACTTTTCTTATTATACTTTTTGCACCAAGAGATCTTCTTGGATACATTGCTGGGTTTATTAACTGGATGTCGGTTTTTTCACAAATCTTACGATGTGTAAAAACGCGAAGTGTTACAGATATTTCTCTTATGTCGCAATTAATGCGAACTATCGGACTTGTTCTCTGGACCTTCTATAGTTTTCATATCTAGATTATTCCTCTTTATATTACGAATGTCGTTAGCCTGACTTTTACACTCATGTTACTTAGTATAAAAATAAAATATACATCTTCAAGAGATTTGAAAATTTGTTATCATGTCTAATAAAAAATTCTCTGAAAATTTTATTGTTGGACAAAAACTCTATTTTTATTAAGAAAGATTCCAAATTTAAACAGATTTTTGATAATCTTAAAGAAACCTTAAAATACTTTAAAGAGGATATTCATAGAATTATTTCAAATAAAAATACTCAAATTAACGAAATAAAAAAAGATCAACAACTTCTTCAGAAACATGCCCAAAAAGCTAAAAAGTTGTTAGTTGTTAGAAAATACAAAAGGGATACACTATAATGACCGAAGAAAATGAATCAAAAATTAAACTTTATAATTTTAATGAGTGGTTTCGAAATCATACAAAAGTTGCTGTTGTTGGAAAACTAAAAAAACTAATTGAAATAACGACACCATATCTTGATAACCATAACGACTACATCCAAATTTATCTCCGACGTCGCGATGATGGTGTTTGGGAAATTAGCGATGATTCTATCGTGTATGCATGCAATGATATGGAAACTGATGCTAACATTTTCAATGATGTTCTTTTTGATATCTTTCATAATCGTGGCTTAAAAATTAATAAAGATGCTCAAACATCATACGATGGTGTTATTACACTTGCAACCGATGAAGATCTTTACAATAAAATACATGCCGTTTTGCAAGCAGTTGTTCAAACATATGGCATCTATCGTTTTCGAGAAACCGAAAAAAATAAACATGAAACGAACTAACATCAAATACCCTCATTATAACGATCATCGTAAACAACAAACATCGTACTACTTTCCCTTTTCTCTAGTCATTGCGATAGGTTAAAATTACCGCATATTCTCGTGTGAAACGTTATAAGATACGTTTGTAAATCAAAAAATCTAAAAATCATTTATTCTGACTGCTTTGATGTAAATCTTAAAAAGTAGCAAGCAAAATATAAAAAACAGTTTCACACGAAAACTAAAAGAAAGAAAGATACCATGAATGAATCCAAACTCCTTGCACAAATTTTTGGTAAAGAAGAACCACATGGACCAGAAAATTTGACAAAAATTGTTGTCATTAATAGTAATACCTATAATGAAGTCTACTGTGAATTATGTGGCTGTTTTAGAATTGCTGGCTGTACAACAAAAGATTGTTATGGATCAAGTTGTAATGGTGGTGGCTGCAGTATTTGTGTACCAGACCACAATGAATATAACCAATCAGCAAATCGCTGTAAAACACGCATGGGTGTATAACGTCTCATGAAATATGGTATTATAAATGGAAATAGTCCTGAAGAGATGACCGATTAGTTTAAGACTCTATTCCAAAATACGTTTAATATCTTTTTATCTTTATCGAAAGTACTCATATGAAATCTGTTATTGGCCCTAAAGTAACTGTCGATCAACTTCGCAAAGAGATCCATGCTTTTGAAGTTTCATATAATATGACAACGCAAGAATTTCTTATCCTTCATGAAAAAGATCAGGTTGAATCTATTGAAGATGCTGAAGAATGGTATCTTCTTCATAAAATTGCTGAATCAAGTCTCAAATCATAATTTTTCGAAGGAGGGAAGAGTGATTATTTTAAATCGCACTTCCTTCTGTTTTATAAAAGAATAAAAAATGAAAAATAGTATTCCTAAAAACCCTCACTATGGTGAGAGTCGTAAACAAAAGGCATCACGGTACTTTCCAATGCAAAAAGAAGAGAAAATTTATCTATGCACACTTGGTGCTCCAATTATTGATGGCTTGCGTAGTGGTGAAATTATAGAAAATAATGTCCATGAAGTCTGGGTGACAGCTATGAAAAATAATAAAATTGTTATTATTGGAATTCCTAATAATAAACATGGATTTTTTCAACCGCTTCGAACATGGGTTCCTAAAAATACTTAGATCTTCAGATTTTAATTTTTAAAAAGTAGTTTATTCTTGTTTGCAAAATAAACTACTTAAAAAATTAGTTATTATGAGTATCTTTGTAAATGTTTAAAATAATTTACTTGATATGCATAAAATATTACAAAAATCTTAATTAAGAAATTGATTAAAATCTCATCCATATATTTATTTACATAAGGCATAAAATTCATGAATACAACATTGACAAATGAAGAACAAGCACTTGTTCAAGCACTTCAAAAAAAGATTAAATCAATTCTTGATTACGTTGATATCAAGCAAAATAATGAACCAGAATTTCGCCTTCGTGAAATTCGTGATCGTTATTTACTCGATACTATTACATTGTATGAAGCAATTCCACCACTTCTTCGCTATAAAAAACGACTTAAGGGTCTTTCGGCTCAAGATGATTTTCTTGAACAAATTAATATTCTCAATAATGCCGTTCATGAATATGCTGAAAAAATTAATTTTAGTAAAGATCTTGATTTGGTAAAAAATAAAAAATTTCTTCAACAGATTACAAAAAACATTCCAGCAGAACCACTTCCTAAAAATGGCATTATTACTAAATACATAAATAATACTCCTTTTCTAAAAGATCTCACACTTCATAAAAAACCACAAGAATTAATCAAGGAACAGATTAGTGAAGAAAGAGAAAGAAAATTTACTCTTAAGGCTTTTGAAAAAACGCCTTATGGTAATGAGAATTACTATCCAGATATTAATTCTAAATATGACCGACCAAAAGTTTTCGGGGATTATGCCGACTATACTATTTTATATGCTTTTTGCTTAATTTTTATTTCTTTTGTTGATACATTTTTAGGCGTTTGTTTTAACTTTGACTTAGCATATAGAATACTTTATTTTAGTGGAATTGATATTTTATTAGTATTAGTTCAACTTCATATTATTAGTGAAGTTATTCCTAGAAAATCTTTTGCTAAAGATAGAAATTATGCACGTGATTTAGCCTGGCTTATCACTATTAAAGATGAGTCTACATTGCCAGGCAAAAAACGTGAATATAGAGTAGCCAAACTTATGGAAACACGTACATTTACCCAAGCGCGTAAAGAATACCAAAAGAAAATGAACATTCATATTCAAAAATCTATTGATAACGGCCGTAAAGATTACCAGAACTATCTTGATGCTGGAGTTTATTAAAAAATAATAAGATACAAAACCGAGAACTAAAACTTCCCGGTTTTGTAATTTTTAATATTATATTCATAAAATAATATTAAAAAAATTTCAAATTTCAAGATAGTAACTGAATGTTCTAAAATATCTGTCTTAAAAACAGAAACCTGGCAAAAAACTATGGCATTAAGTCTTACACAAGCATTATTTAGAAAAGCGACCTATCCCATAAAATACGTCGCTTTTTTTCTTTAAACTCTTTTAAATTCAATTTTTTTACCGTAAAATAGTAAAATACACTGTTTTATTAATCTTTTCAGAGGATCACGTTTGTGAGCGAATCAATTAGTTCAGATGAACAAGCCGTTGTTCAAAAATTAGAGCAAAAAATTGATTCGGTTTTATCCTATCTTGATATTTATCAATCTGAAGAAGCCCCTTTTCACTTGCGAGAACTACGTGATAGATATATTCCCGATACCGTTGCAATTTATGAGGCTATTCCAGCAATACTTCGTTGTAAAGAACGTGTCGAAGGAAAATCAGCACAAATGGACTTTCTCGAACAAATTAAAATTCTTCATACGGTAGCCGATACCTACATCAATAAGATTCATATCGATAAAAATGTTGCTCTGGTAAAAAATAGACGCTTCTTAGAAAAAATTGCCGAAAATGCTGAAGCTAATATGGCTTTTAGTGAAAAAAATAAGCCACTCACTCTTGTAGAATCTCTCGTAAAATCACCAGAAATTGCTCCACTTACTTCATTAATAACACCCATTGAAATTATTAAAGAGTCTGTTTCTGACAAGGAAGCACGTAAGTATGCACTTGCTGAATTTGAAAAAAGTGATTACGGTGATAAGTCTTTTCGTAATATCTTGAAAAGTACAGGAATGCCAATAAACCGACCAAATCTTCTCGTTGACCATATAGAAACTCTTATTTCAATTGCTTCTGGAGTTGCTCCACTTCCTTTTGTTGATACATTTCTTTTTAATCTTCATAATGAAAATATTTTTGGATCAGTTTTATTAAGTATCGGAGTTGATATAGTTATTTTTCTACCAGCTATCCTAATAATGTATACGTTATTAGATGCTTTGCCTCTTATGAAGAAAATAAAATATGCCTATAACCTTGCGTGGTTAATAACAATTCAAGATGCATCTGTTGCACCAGGCACCCGACGTAAACCAGAAATAGCAAGAGCCATGGCTACACAAACATTTATTTCTG
>JAYVNT010000217.1:0-2026 GCA_043758285.1 Flavobacterium sp. | reverse complement strand
TCGTCAATTATCTGACCGCTGATTTTTCCCTGTGCTTTAGTTTCAATATTTAAAAGGCTTAGGAGGGCTACGAAAGTAAAAAATAAAGTTTTCATAATGAGTTTTTTTGCTGTGAGTAATAAGGTTTGAGGAATAAGTAAATTTTTAGCTGTGAGTAATAAGGTTTAAGCTATGAGTAAAAAATAAGTCGATAGATTTTTCATTACATCTCCATTTTCCTTTTCAAAATTATTATTAATACCTACTACCTTGTATAACAAACTACTCGATTGGTTCTCTCAAAGGATGAATGGTTAAGATTTCCCTGAAAGTTTTGTGAATAGTTTTGGAATTGATATTTGTTGATGAGATGCAGGTGTTGATAGAAAGGTTGCAGAAGGGCATAAAAAAACCATCATTTTTTGAGGATAATGGCTTCTTTACAAGACGCAGTTAGATGATTTCTAAATCATTTTGCAATTATTTTTTGATGAAGCTTATGCTGGCGTATTGTTAATTTTGTTCATTGTTTGTTAAAATAAAAATGGTCACTACGCTATGCAATGACCATTTTATGAATCTAAATATTTGATTTTGTTCTATTGTATTTTTGTTTTTTAGTAAGATATGCTTTTGAAGTTTTTCAGGAATAAATCTATAAATCAAAGCGAGTAAGGCTTTTGGCTATTTAAAAGACAGTTTCGTTCACAGGAATTGAATTAGTTGATTTAGTCTTGATTATCTTATAAGCAATTTTATTTGAAGGATTAATAGGACGTTTACGCACATTCCCAGATAATGCTTTTTTATTAGGAATCTCAATTAGATTCTCATTTAAAACAGATTCTATTTTCGCAATACTACGTAAAGTAAAATTATGAGTTCCTGAAAGCCATTTGCTAATTTCAGCCTCTGATTTACCCATTTTATCCGCTAAGTCCTTTTGTCTTAAACCTTTAACGGATAACAGACTTTCAATATAATTAGCCATCGCCAATGATTGTTTAATAAATCTTACTGATTCGGGGGGTGTTTGCTCAATAACATTATTAAGTAAATCACTCATATCTATTTCTTCGGGGCTTTGATATTTTTTCATTATTTTAAAAATTGAGTTCAAAATCTTCATCAAATAATATATTTTTACTGTCTAATAAAATCTCTTTTTCAATAATAGCTTTTGTGATTTTTATTGAAATTTTATTTGCTAACTGAAAATGGAATTTGCAATTAGGACAATCTTGGGCTTTCTGAGTTATTTTCCTATCCCCATTTAATAAAATAACAATTGAATCTGATAATCTTATGCAGTATAATCGCAAGCCATAATGAATCTTTTCTTCTGATTCAATATCAATGTGAGAGACAGCAGGAACAGCTAAAGCATCAGCCGCTGCTTCATGGCGAAAACGGTTTTTTGATGCACCATATTTTGCACCAATTTCTCCAATAAAAGCAATAAGTTCTCCAAGTTCATGAGTGTTTAGTTCACTCTGCCTCATGCGGCTTACAAAATCTGTAAATTCAGAAATTTGCTCGTCAATTTTAATTGTGTAAAAATGTACTTTATCAAAAGTAAAATTTTTAATGGCTAATATTTTTGCAGTTCTCAATAAAACTTAATTTATAAGTTAAGTACAAACGTAATGATAATTTTAATATTTTTCAAGAAAAATTAGGAATTTTTAGATTTAAAATACTCATTTAGTTGATAAAATGAAAATTTAATCGTCCGTTTTATTATTAAGAAAGTGTATTGGGGATAAATAATGTAACATCAATGAGCCTCCAACCAATTCGCCCCAACCCCAATCCCCGTATCCATTTTTACGGGAAAATCAATGGCGGTAATCATTAATTCGTGTACTTTTTCCTTCAATAATTCTACTTCTGACTTGTGAGCATCGAAAACTAATTCGTCATGTACCGTCAAAATCATGCGTGATTGTAGCTTGTTTTCTTTGATAAAATCGTTTATTTTTATCATCGCAACCTTAATCATATCCGCCGCTGAACCTTGAATGGGTGCATTCACAGCATTTCTTTC
>JAYVNT010000216.1:0-2026 GCA_043758285.1 Flavobacterium sp. | reverse complement strand
TGATTTCATCATCAAGTTGCGACAAAACTTTTTTTAAGTAACCTACTGTTAGTTCCATTTTAAAATGATTTTACTATTTATAATATAATTTGTTTTGGCAAAATGAAATTTTTTAACCCTTTTGCCATGAGTTATTTAAGTGAGTGATGGTTGTATAAATACTGATGTATGGAGTTTATTGATTAGGCTATTGTTGTCAATAGTTAATTTCTTGTTCTTGTCTTCAAGTCCTTTCAATTGCTTATTTAACCTTTGTATCAATTCGTCTCGTTGAAATTCCTTTTTTTCTGATTTCGTTAGTTTGATGAATTTATCATATATCTCATGAATTGTACTGCTTTTCTGTCGACATTCTGCGAGCGATGCTAAAAGGTCTTTTTCGGAATAATCGTCTCTGACTCGCAATCTTAAACTTAATATTTCCTGTGACAATAGTTCGATTGCTTTGTCTCGGTTGCGGAGCTTCACTATTAACTGTTGCTCATTGGTTAGTTCTTGAATGTCAGTCATATTTTAGATTTGATTATTTAAGGCTTTACTGTGTTTTTGCTTAAAATCGTCTGGAACATTTTTTTCATCTAAGAAATGCTCCCACAATTCCAGCCATATTTCGTTTGGGTCAGTTTCTTTGAGATATTTAACGCCTATTGAATCAAGGGCCGCTTCAGATTTGATTAATTCCTTGTCACCGACAAATATTTTCCCTTCATGGTCGCAGAAACAACATCCATCACCCTCACAAAAGGGACAATTCACTCTTTTTCTGGTAGAGACATCTTTAGGATTCATTTCGTTATTAAGGCTTTATTGAGTTTTAAGATTCTGAATAAATATTGAGTGGTATATTATTATAGCTCATATTTTTGCTCTGTAAAAATTTAATCAACCTCTCTCTGTTCTTGTGTGTCAATCCTTCCACGTAAAGCATTGGTCTGTCCGTTTGCCAATTTGTGTGTCTGTCAATTTTAGCATCACCAAAATCAAGAAAAGATATATTTATTTGAATTATTATCAATTCAAGAATTGCCCTCATGGTATCAGGAAGAATTTTGTTGTCATATTCATCAATAACAATACGAGTCTCTTGTTTGATACTCAGAGGAATTGCGTAACTATCATCGTGGTAATCATCCCAAATGTTTACATCAATTTCCCTAAACCCTTTATTTCTTATTGAGGGTTTGTTTTTGACTATTTCATTCAATCCTTGTTTCATGGTTTTGAAAAGTTAATTTGTATTTTTTGTGAATGTTGTAAAAATCGTTTCTCTTCACGCTTTACGTAGGTTTCATCAATCTCAATCCCGACAAAATCAAATCCCAATTCGTGAGCTGCTATCCTACTCGAACCGCTCCCTAAATGAGTATCTAAAATTTTGAATCCTTCTTGTGCGTAGTGGTGGAGCAAAAATTTGTATAAGGCAATTGGTTTCTGGTGAATGTGGATAGTTTTTTCAGTTTCGCATTTTACTGCTCCACACCAAATGCCATGAAATGTTCTGATTCTTTCTCTTTTACTATACCATGCCACATCACAAGAACTCATGTGGTGTTTATCGGGGTCTAATTTTTTATCCCAAATAATAAAAGAGCCTTCAGGTTTAAGGTGGGGTTGTAAATATTGACAACCCCAAATAATTTGATGCTTTGAAACTCGATACAATTCTCTCCAATACTCCGCAAATGGTACTTCTTCATTTCGGTAATTTGTGTCAGTAGTATTATGAGATTGTTTCTTGTTTTTGCCCATCATTCTATTGCCATACGGTACATCAACAATAGCTAAATCAAACTCTCCATCCTTGAACCCTTTCATAGTTTCTACACAATCCCCCCAGATCACATGACTAATATTCTGCGTTTCCATGACTTTACGGCTTAAAGTTTTTCAAACTCAGCTTTCAGCTCAAGTAAATTTTCATCAATAACTTCCTGTATAAGTTCAATCAGTTTTTGGCTAAGCACTGACGGTATTTTAATCTGACTTCTACTATTTTCATAATGATTGTTAAATTCAATCAAAAATT
>JAYVNT010000215.1:0-6510 GCA_043758285.1 Flavobacterium sp. | reverse complement strand
GCTCCTTTCACATTCTCGAGAACGTTTTGTTGTACAACATAAGCTCCTTTCACATTCTCGAGAACCTTTTGTTGTGCAACATAAGCTCCTTTCACATTCTCGAGAACCTTTTGTTGTACAACATAAGCTCCTCAACGGTTTTTTTGTTTTTTAATTATAAGAAATAATAAGAAGTAATTACTTCAACACCGCTTTTAGCATCGCATCCTCTTTCAAAATGATACTGTAATACTGGCTTTCGCCAAATAATTGCCTTGCCAATTCGGCAGTGATGTATTTTTTGACCAACGTTTTGTTGCTTTCTAATTTCATATCCAATCCTGCGTCTTTCAAGTAGCTTCCAAATTTGGAAACAAAGCTGTTGTCATTTTGCATTTTATTTAAAAAATCTTGGAATTTCAATCCCTTGGAAGGGCTTCTGTTTTTATCCAATTGCTCGAAAACAAAATGTCCTACCACACCAGAATTTAAAATATAAGACAAACTCTCTTCGCCTTTCTTTACTTCGAGTGGCACAAAAATATCCGGAACAATGCCGCCGCCGCCATAAACAATTCTGCCCTTTTTTGTTTTGAATTTCAATGAATCGGCAACTTTTATTTTGTCTTTTTCATAGAGTTCGCCGCTTTCAAAACGGGATTCAAAATCTTCGCTGTATTTTTCTGCTTCGCCTTTTGTATACGGTTTTTGAATAGAACGACCGCTTGGGGTGTAATATCTCGAAATGGTTAATCGAACGGCGGAACCATCATCAAAATCCATTTCGCGCTGCACCAATCCTTTCCCAAAAGAACGTCGGCCCACAATAATTCCTCTGTCATTATCTTGAATAGCGCCAGCTAGAATTTCGCTAGCCGAAGCCGAGTTTTCATCAATTAAAACAAACACTCTTCCGTTTTCAAAAATGCCTCCATCGGTGGCAAACATCTTATCTACTTTTCCTTTTCTGTTTTTGGTAAAAACAATTAATTCTTTGTCTTTCAAAAGTTCGTCAATAATCTCGACTGCTTTTTCTAAATAACCGCCACCATTATCGCGCAAGTCGATGACTAAAGTGTTCATGCCTTGTTTTTTCAATTGCTCCAATCCAACCTTAAACTCGTCATAGGTATTCTCTGCAAAACGATTGATTTTAATGTAACCCGAAGTTTTGTTGAGCATCAAAGCGGCATCCACACTTTTGATGGGAACAATTTTGCGTTCAATAGTGATTTTCAATTTTTTGTTCACGCTTTTTCTGTACACCGTCAGCAAAACTTTAGAACCCTCTTCACCTTTTAGTTTGTTGAACAAACTATCGGATGGCAGTTTGCGACCAAAAAGTTTGGTATTGTCAGCGTATAAAATCCGGTCACCAGAAAGCATTCCTGCTTTTGCGGCTGGTCCATTTTCTAATGCTTTGACTACCGTCACGGAGTCATTATACATATAAAAGTTAACGCCAATGCCCACGAAATCGCCTTTCATAATCTCGGCTTCGGAAGATTGCTCGCTTGGTGGCAAATAAACAGAATGCGGATCAAGATTTGCCAAAATACTGTTGACCGTCATGTCTACAATTGAATCAGAATTGACATCATCCACATATTCTTCGTTGATAAAATCTATCAACCGTTCGATTTTTACTTTTCGAGCATTTTTCTTTGATAGTGTTCGTTTAGGAAAATTTATCATACCACCAATGACAATTCCCATGGCAACGCAGGAAAATAATAGTATTGGTAAGTAGTTGGATTTTGATTTCATTTTATGCTGAACTTGTTTTCAGTATTAGTCTAAATCTTCAATTTGATTGACTTCAACGCCGGCTTTTTCTAAAAATTCTAAACCGGTAGTGTCGCGATAACCTTGTTGGTACACAACTCTTTTAATTCCTGATTGATGAATGAGTTTGCTGCATTCTTTGCAGGGAGAAAGCGTGATGTATAAGGTTGCATTTTCGCAAGTTTGTGTGGATCGCGCGACTTTTGAAATAGCATTGGCTTCGGCATGAAGCACAAACCATTGGGTTAAACCTTCTTCATCTTCGCAGCAATTTTCAAATCCCGATGGTGTTCCGTTATAACCGTCAGAAATAATCATTCTGTCGCGGACGATTATCGCACCAACTTGTTTGCGTTTGCAATAGGAAAGTTTGCTCCACTCGGCGGCAATTCTTAGGTAAGCTATGTCGTATTTGAGTTGTTTTTTATCTTTCATTTATGCTGAACTTGTTTCAGGAATATGGATAGCAAATATATCGAAACCATTCGCTTCAACTAAAATTATTTATGCCAAATTTCATTTTGAATAATCATCGGAATTACTACGCCAACGACAAAGCTTGAAACAATTAAAATCCAGTCGCGTTTAGAGAATTTGAGCAAAGTTTGAATGACATAAGCCAATAGTAACGCTAAAATAATCACAACAATTTGTGACACGCCGAAACCGAGCGATGATTCGAAAAGTGGCACTAATTTATCGGTAGGTTTGCCTTGAACAATGCTGTTGAAATAATTAGAAAATCCTAAACCGTGAATTATTCCGAATAGCGATGTTAGGATAGCAATGAAAACAATGCTGTCTTTTTTGTTAGATTTTCCGGTGGAAATAATAGTATATAGTGCCGTAATGAGAAGTAGTATCAGAATTATAAATGCGACTATGCTAACCTTGACCGTAACGATGTTAAAAATGGAAAGCATCAATGCTATTGTATGTCCTGCGGTGAATAATGAAACAAGAAGTAGAATTTTTTTCCATGATTTGAATTCATAAGGAACGGTAAGCGCAAGCAGGAACAAAATATCGGCATACGCATTAATGTTGTACAAATGTTTTAATCCAAGAGTGAAGTATATCCAGAAGTTTGACATTGGATTGAGGTTGTTTAGGAACGTAAACTTACGATATATTTTGTTTTACTATAATAATTAGATGCTAAAATCGATTAAAAACATTTTTGATTTCCATTTCCAAAAAAAGAGTATTTTAAATTATATTTGTAGTATAAAAACAAAAACAATATGTCATTTTCAGATTTATTTGATAGCGAATTTAAAGCCAGAAATAAAGGGCACTTTTCAGCAATTGTTCGTGTAGCAACGGCAGATGGTCCTTTAAGCAAAGAAGAGAAAACATTTTTAGATAAACTAGCGGTTCGTTTAGAAATTTCGGCTGCAGAATATGAAGAAATTTTAGAAAACCCTTTGAGATATCCCATCAATCCACCATATCTTCATTCACAACGTTTAGAGCGTTTGTATGATTTATCAAGAATGGTTTATGCAGATCACATACTTGGACCAAAACAAAAAGAAATCTTGATTAAGTTCGCTTTAGCACTAGGATTTACACCTGGAAACGTTCCTTTTATAATTGATAAAGCAATGTCTTTATTGATGTTGAACGTAGATTTAGATACGTTTGTTTATGAAATGACCCACATGAATAAATAAAAAAAACCCGATTATAGACTGCACTCAAAAGTTTAGACAAATTTATAATTAATTTTGATAATAATGAGCTCAATATTGTATCGGGCTCATTTTGTTTAAATTTGACTTGATTCTTTCGTTATTGTAATAATTTATACCCGTCGGGTGTAATTATCCAAAACGTCAGTTCGAGTGTTTTTGAGATATAAAATGGAACAAAAAATGTATCGAGAACCGTTTTCAGTAAATTTTTCTCTGTTCTCGATACGATTTTTTTTAAAAATCACTCGAACTAACGAAAAATGGACAATTAAAAATAATTGCGCCCAACAGGTTAATTTACATATTCTTCTATTTCTTTTTTTAATTGTTCTATTGATTTAAATTTTTGTATGTAAAACATTTCAGATTTTAATATTCCAAAGAAGTTTTCAATAATAGCATTATCTAAACAGTTTCCTTTTCTTGACATACTCTGTATAATCCCTTTTCTTTTAATAAATGTTGATAATGGCTCATTTAATATTGCAAGCTTGGTCAGAATGAAGGTTTGATTTAGGAATAAATATTAAAAAAACACTCTAACAAACGGCATAAAAGCATCGCCATAAACATTTTTGTCTCTGTCAAAAAGCACATTGAAACGCGCGCCAATAGTAACACCACCCTCACGGTAACCACCACCAATAAACAAACCGGTATTCCAAAAACTGTCTTTATAATTGCCGCCTGAAACCATGTATTTGTTGTTAACATTTACTTCTTCTAACTCCAACGAAAGCTGAATTTCTTCAATAGGATTGTATAATCCAATCAAATTTCCACCATAAACATTGGAAGAATAATAATTTTTTTGTTTCAAATTGCTGTATTGCAATCCAGTACCAAGTGCAAAATGGTCGTCAAAATTGTAAATCGCACTTGGGGCAACAGTAATGTCTGTATAATCATTGCCAAAAGAAGCACCAAGACCACCACCAACTTGCACATGTTCCCAAAAATCACCAGTTTTTGCTTTGGGCAAAGGTTTGTCTTGAGCATATGCGGAACAAGTAAATCCAAAAAGAACAAACAGAAAAAGCGTTTTTATATAACCAAGTAAGATGACGGATTTCATGATTTTTTTGTTTAATTTTTTAAAACATAAAAGTATTTAAAATAATTAATAATTTATGCATTTATCGTACTTTTGCCAAACTAGTAAACAAATCAGGACATTCAATTATATTTTATGGATAGGTTTTCCTTTTTAAACGCAGCACATACCGAATTTTTCGCCGATTTATACGACCAATACCTTCAAAATCCTGATAGCGTTGAGCCAAGTTGGAGAGCTTTTTTTCAAGGTTTTGATTTTGGATTGACAACGTATAATGAAGAAAATTATATTGAGAATTCGGCTCAAGAATTAGCCAATTATGCCGCTAATGTTCCTCAAAACGGACAAGTTTCAGACAAACTTCAAAAAGAATTTAACGTACTCAAATTAATTGACGGATACAGAACTCGGGGGCATCTTTTCACTCAAACAAATCCCGTTCGAGATAGAAGAACCTATTTGCCCAATTTAGATTTAGAAAACTTTGGACTTTCTTCGTCTGATTTGAATACTGTTTTTGATGCTGCTAAAGTGTTAGGACAAAAGCCATCCACGCTTCAACAAATCTTAAATCATTTGCAAAACGTGTATTGCCAACACATTGGTATCGAATATATGTACGTGCGAAATCCTCAAATTATTCAATGGATACAAGACAAAATAAACATAAACGATAACCAACCAAATTTCGACAACGACCAAAAGAAACATATCTTAGGGAAATTGAACGAAGCGGTTTCGTTTGAAAACTTTTTGCATACCAAATATGTAGGTCAAAAACGTTTCTCACTCGAAGGTGGCGAAAGCATTATTCCTGCCTTAGACGCTTTGATTGAAGCTGCTGCCGAAAAAGGTGTGGAGCAATTCGTAAT
Source organism: Flavobacterium sp. (assembly GCA_043758285.1). GTDB lineage: Bacteria > Bacteroidota > Bacteroidia > Flavobacteriales > Flavobacteriaceae > Flavobacterium. The sequence goes on along the minus strand of JAYVNT010000215.1, from coordinate 1,120 downwards.
GGGAATGGCACACCGAGGAAGATTGAATATCCTTGCCAATATTTTTCACAAACCTACACAAGATATTTTTTCTGAATTTGACGGAAAAGATTATGACAAAGAATATTTTGATGGCGATGTAAAATACCATTTAGGTTTAACTTCGGAAAAAATTACAAAAACAGGCAAAAAAATCAACATCAATTTAGCGCCAAATCCTTCGCATCTGGAAACCGTTGGTGCCGTTATTGAAGGAATTACACGTGCCAAACAAGATAAATATTTCCCAGACGATTTCTCAAAAGTATTACCAATTGCCGTTCACGGAGATGCAGCAGTTGCTGGGCAAGGAATTGTATACGAAATTGTGCAAATGGCGCAACTTGACGGTTACAAAACTGGCGGAACCATTCATATTGTAATCAATAATCAAGTTGGATTTACGACCAATTACCAAGATGCTCGTTCGTCAACATATTGTACCGATGTTGCCAAAGTTACCTTGTCGCCAGTACTTCACGTAAACGCTGATGATGCAGAAGCGGTGGTTCATGCGATGCTTTTTGCATTAGATTTCAGAATGCAGTTTGGTCGTGATGTATTTATCGATTTGTTGGGTTACAGAAAATATGGTCACAACGAAGGTGATGAACCGCGTTTTACACAACCCGTTTTATACAAACTAATTGCTAAGCATCAAAATCCGAGAGATATTTATGCAGAGAAATTAATCACTGCTGGAATTGTTGATGCTGCCTATCTGACCAAAATAGAAAACGAATACAAAGAGAATTTAGATGAGAACCTGACTGAATCTCGCAAAAAAACCTTGACGATTATCAAGCCTTTTTTACAAGACGAATGGGAAGGATATGTTCAAGTTTCGGATGATGAAATGTTGAAAAAAGTAGATACCACTTTCGATAAAAAGAAATTAGATGAAATCATCGTTTCGGTTTCTACATTGCCATCGGATAAAAAATTCATTAGCAAAATTTCTAAAATTGTTACCGATAGAAAAACCATGTATGATAACGATGTCATCGATTGGGGAACAGCAGAAACATTAGCTTACGGTTCATTATTGACCGAAGGATATGACGTTCGTGTGTCGGGACAAGATGTAGAAAGAGGAACATTT
>JAYVNT010000214.1:0-18942 GCA_043758285.1 Flavobacterium sp. | reverse complement strand
CATTTGGCTTTGCCAATTTTTTGATGTTTTCGCTTAATTCTTTTTGCAAATTTTCATTGAAAACTAAATTTGAAAAAATGGGTTCAAAGGTGGCGTCTAATTCGCTTTCTTTAATCAGAATAGCTCCGTTTTTATCTACAATTGCTTTGGCATTTTTGGTTTGATGGTCTTCGGCAACATTGGGTGATGGAATAAAAATGACTGGTTTTCCGACCAAACAGAGCTCTGAAACGGATGATGCTCCGGCACGGGAAATTACAAAATCGGCGGCGGCGTAAACCAAATCCATTCTGTCGATAAACGAGACAACTTGGACAATTTTACCATCGGTGAAATGGTTGTAATCGTGATAATACATTTTGCCGCATTGCCAGATTATTTGAATGTCTTTTGAAACGATGTTGTATATTTCTTTTTCGATTAATCGGTTTACACGTCTTGCTCCTAGACTTCCTCCGAGAACTACTAGTGTTTTTTTATTGGCATCTAAATTGAAATGCTTGATGGCTTCATTTCGTTTGGAATGGATTTCTAACAAATCCTGACGAACTGGATTTCCGGTTAAAATGATTTTGGCTGCGGGAAAAAATCGTTCTAAGTTTTGATAGGCAACGCAAATGGCATTGGCTTTTTTGCTCAATAACTTATTGGTAATTCCGGGATAGGAATTTTGTTCTTGAATAATGGTTGGGATTTTCAAACTATTTGCCATTTGCAATAATGGTCCGCTGGCAAAACCGCCTGTTCCGATGACTACATCGGGTTTGAATTCTTTAATAATTTTTCGCGCCTTTGTCAAACTACTTGCCAATTTTAATGGAAACATCAAATTTTGTAATGTCAATTTTCTATGCAATCCTGCAATCCAAAGTCCTTCAATTTTGTAACCTGCTTGTGGCACTTTCTGCATTTCCATTTTGTCTTTGGCACCTACAAAAAGAATTTCTGCATCGGGGAAACGCGCCTTTAATTCATTGGCAATAGCAATGGCCGGGTAGATATGTCCACCGGTTCCGCCACCACTTAATATGAATTTAAGCCCTCCCATTTATTTTTTATTTAAAACAACGTTCATTGGATTTGCAGTGTCAACAATTGAATAATCTTCTATTTCTGATTCTTCATCTTCTTGTAATTGTTTGTCGATAAGTTTTTGTAAAGCGTCTTCACGCTTTTGCTTTTCATCTAATTCTTGAGCGATTTCTTCATCTTTTTTGGTTACACTTAGAATAATTCCGAGTGCAATACACGTCATCCAAATGGAACTTCCTCCGGAACTAATCAATGGTAATGTTTGTCCTGTTACTGGCAATAATTCGACCGCAACTGCCATATTGGTTATGGCTTGAAAAATTATTGGGAAACCCAATCCGACGACGACTAGTTTTCCGAAAAGGGAATTGGCTTTGTGTGCTGCTACTACGAATCTAAATAGTAGTAAAAGATATAATCCTAAAACTAATAATCCGCCAACCAATCCGTATTCTTCGACAATGATGGCGTAAATAAAATCGGAAGAAGATTGTGGAAGGAAGTTTTTCTGCACGCTTTTTCCTGGACCAAGTCCGTATATTCCACCAGATGCGATGGCGATTTTTGCTTTCTCTATTTGGTAATCGTCTTCTTCAGGTTTGTTGCTGGTAAAATTATCTATACGCGCTATCCAAGTGTCTACCCGATTAGGGAAAGCATTTGGAAAAGCTTTGGCTACCAATATGAAAAACACTAAACCAAGCGCTCCAGCTCCAAGTATTATACCGATATATTTCAACGGATATTTTCCAATGAAAACCAACATAATTACCATTGAAAATATCAGCGCAGCTGTGGATAAATTGGCTGGGAGGATAAAAATTAACGTTATAAATACTGGCGTCCATAATTCCCAAAGTGAGTTTTGGAACGTGATGGGTGTTTCTCTTTTTTTGGATAAATAGCGTGCTACGAAAACATACAACACAATGGATGCCAATGTTGATGTTTGAAAGGTTATTCCAATAAAGGGAATTTGTATCCATCGGCTAGCATTGGCGCCTTCAATCATGGTTCCTTTTAGCAAGGTGTAAATCAATAAAACCCAAACTACAGGCAATAGAATTTTGGATATTGTTCTGAAATAATGATACGGAACTTTATGCGCTTTGTAAAGAATAAAAAAACCAACAAGAACCTGTGCGGCATGTTTTAATAAATACGCAAAAGTGTTTCCAGAACCATGTCGCATGTAGGCCAAATTACTACTTGCGCTAAAAACAGGCATGAACGAAAATAACGCCAACAAGGCAACGAATGCCCAAATGACTTTATCTCCTTTTAAGCTGTTTATTAGTTCTTTCATTTTAGATATTAAATATTAAATATTAGATTTTAGATATTAGATTTTAGATATTTGATATTAGATATTAATTATTTATTATTTATCATTATTTATTATTTATCCTGTTGTTTACTGTTTTTAAAGTTGAAACAAAAATTGCAACTAATTCACCTGACTCTTTCATTAAAAATTCTAATTCAGACGAATTAATCCAATTCATTTCGCTAATTATTTCAAGCCAAAATTGACTTTCATCAGCTTCTTCTAAAACAATATTCATCTTTGCTACAAATTCTCTGTCGCTTCTTGACCTGCAAACTGCTCTATAATTTGCTCCCACTGAAGTAGCACTTTTTGCAATTTGATTAATCACTACTCTACTTGAAATTGAGTTTGGTAGTTTTTCAACTAAATTCAATATGAATAAGGAGAATTTTTTAGTTCGAACCTTCAGCTCTTCATTTGTCATATTTAAAATCTAATATTTAATATTATAAATTTCTAACCGCCATTTTAAACTGATTTCCTCTGTCTTCATAATTTTGAAATAAATCAAAACTAGCACATGCTGGAGATAACAAAACCGCATCTCCTTTTTCTGCAATATGCTTTGCCGTTATAACCGCATCGCGCATGTTGTCAACCTCCACCATCATATCAACAACATTGCCAAAAGCATCGATAATTTTTTTGTTTTCGACACCTAGACAGATGATTGCTTTTACTTTTTCACGCACTAATGACATTAATTCAGCATAATCATTTCCTTTGTCAACACCACCAACTATCCAAACCGTTGGCACAGTCATGCTGTCTAAAGCAAAAAAAGTTGCGTTTACATTAGTTGCTTTGCTATCGTTGATGTATTGCACGTTTTGAATTTTTAGCACTTTTTCCAGACGATGTTCTACGCCCTGAAAATTGGATAAACTTTCACGAATAGTTTGCTTTCTGATTTTCATCAGCTGCGCTACAGAAGTTGCCGCCATAGCGTTTTTCAAATTGTGCTTTCCTTCCAGAGAAACTTCTCCAGTTTTCATTTCAAATTCTTCGTTGTTGATGATGATGTCCATAGTGTCATTTTTTATAAAGGCTCCGTTTTCAAAAGTTTGTGTCAATGAAAAAGGAATTAATTGGGCTTTTGTTTTGTTTTGTTTTAACCATTCTGAAATCGCTTCGTCATCTGCGTCATAAATGAGATAATCATTCTCAGTTTGGTTCATTGTAATTCTAAATTTTGATGCTATATAATTCTCATATTTATAATCGTATCGGTCCAAATGATCCGGACTTATATTTGTTATTATGGCTATGTCCGGTCTGTACTTTACGTTTCCATCCAATTGAAAACTGCTCAATTCTAAAACATAACAATCGTAATTCTCTTCGGCCACTTGCCATGCGAAACTCTTTCCTATATTTCCGCCTAAACCCACATTCAGTCCGCCTTGTTTTAGCAAATGATAGGTCAACATTGTCGTTGTCGTTTTGCCATTGCTTCCTGTTATTCCGATGGTTTTTGCATTGGTAAATTCAATCGCAAATTCAATTTCAGAAATCACTGGAATTCCTTTCTCTAAAAGCTTTTTAACTATCGGCGCTTTCTCAGGAATTCCCGGGCTTTTCATCACTACATCAGCATTCAGAATCATGCTTTCGGTATGGGTTTCGTCTTCCCATTTAATCTCATATTGTTTAAGAACTTCTCTGTAATTGTCTTTTATTTCTCCATAATCAGAAACAAAAACATCGTATCCTTGCTTTTTTCCCAAAATGGCTGTTCCAACGCCACTTTCTCCACCACCAAGAATTACCAATCGTTGCATTATCTCAGTTTTAAAGTCACAATAGAAACAATAGCCAACAGAATTGCCACAATCCAAAAACGGGTTACAATTTTACTTTCGTGATACCCTTTCTTTTGATAATGATGGTGCAATGGCGACATCAGAAAAATGCGTTTTCCTTCACCAAAACGTCTCTTGGTGTATTTGAAATAAGAAACTTGAATGATTACGGATAAATTTTCGGCAAAAAAGATAGCACACAATACGGGCAACAACATTTCTTTTCGAACAGAAATTGCTAAAACTGCAATGATTCCACCAATAGTCAAACTTCCTGTATCGCCCATAAAAACCGTTGCTGGAAAAGAATTGTACCAAAGAAATCCAATTAATGCCCCAACAAAAGCTGCAATAAAAACAGTCATTTCTCCTGAATTTGGAATATACATGATGTTCAAATAGCTAGAAAGGATAACGTTACCCGAAACGAATGTGAAAATTGCTAATGCCAACACCGAAATCGCAGAAGTTCCAGCTGCCAATCCGTCAATTCCATCCGTTAGATTAGCGCCATTTGATACAGCAGTGATAATAAAAATCACAATCGGAATAAAAACCAACCACGCCCAGTTTTGGTAATCATCTGTAAATGGCTCTAAAATTTTAGCATAATCCAACTCATTGTTTTTGGTAAACGGAATTGTTGTTACTGTAGATTTAGTTTCAACAGGCGATTGTCTAATTACATTTTCCGTTTGATTGAAAGTAATTGGCGCATTGGATCTTTCTCTAACCGTAACATTTGGATTGAAATACAACACTGACCCTACAATAATTCCCAATCCAACCTGACCAAACACTTTGAAAATCCCTTTTAAACCTTGTTTGTCTTTTTTGAAAATTTTGATATAATCATCTATAAACCCTATGGTTCCCATCCAAAGTGTGGTAACTATCAATAGAATGATGTAAATATTATTCAATTTAGTTAACAACAAAACTGGAATTAATGTCGCAACAATGATGATTAATCCACCCATTGTTGGCGTTCCAGCTTTTTGAGTTTGACCATCAAGACCAAGTTCTCTTACCGTTTCTCCAACTTGTTGGTTTCTCAAAAAAGCAATGATTTTTTTTCCATAAATAGTAGAAATCATCAACGAAAGTATCAATGCCAATGCCGAACGAAAAGTAATGTATTGAAAAACTCCTGCACCAGGAACATCCATTGTTTTGTCTAAGTATTCAAATAAATAATATAACATGTTTGGTTAGGTGTTAATTTGGTTATTTGTTTAGTTGTTCTAATAGTTCCTTCACAATTTGCATATCATCAAAATCATGACGAACACCATTAATTTCCTGATAGGTTTCGTGACCTTTCCCAGCAATAAGGATAATATCATTCGGACTTGCCAGTTGACAAGCCGTTTTAATTGCCTGTTTTCTATCTACAATCGATACCGTTTTACGCTGATTTTGTGGCTCAACACCCTGCTCCATATCCGCAATAATATCAATCGGATCTTCCGTTCTCGGATTATCAGAAGTAATAATTACTTTATTACTCATCTTCGTCGCAATATCAGCCATGATGGGTCTTTTAGTCTTATCTCTATCACCCCCACACCCTACAACAGTTATCAATTGTTCGTTATTAGTTCGAATATCATTGATAGTTTTTAAGACATTTTCTAAAGCATCCGGTGTGTGAGCATAATCAACAATAGCAGTTATTTTATCATTAGAAACAATAAATTGAAAACGACCTGCAACACTTTCTAACTCCGATAAAATCCGCAATACTTCCAACTTATCCATCCCTAATTCTACAGCAGTTCCATAAATTGCCAATAAATTATAAGCATTAAAAGTCCCGATTAACCGCACCCAAACTTCACTTTCATTAATCTTCAACAACAATCCCGTCAATTGGTTTTCGAGAATTTGTGCTTTATAATCAGCATACGATTTCAAAGCATACGTAATTTTTCGAGCCATTGTATTTTGAATCATAACCAACCCATTCTTATCATCAATGTTAGTCAAAGCAAAAGCTGACTTAGTCAAATGGTCAAAAAATGATTTTTTCACATCCCGATATTCCGCAAATGTTGCATGATAATCTAAATGATCATGCGACAAATTCGTAAAAACACCACCTTCAAATTGCAATGCCTCCGTACGCTTTTGATGCACACCGTGCGAACTCACTTCCATAAAACAATATTCAACACCAACAGCATTCATTTCAGCCAAATAATAATTAATAGCCAGCGAATCCGGAGTCGTATGCGTTGCCTTATATTCCGTTTCATCAACCATAATTTTCACAGTTGACAACAAACCAACTTTATAACCTGCTTTTTGAAACAATTGGTACAATAAAGAAGCAACGGTTGTTTTCCCGTTGGTTCCAGTTATACCAACTAATTTTAAATTCTGCGACGGATTTCCATAAAAATTAGCCGCCAAAAATGCCAACGCAGCATTAGTATCCCGCACCTGAATATAAGTAACACCCGTCACAATAACCTCAGGAAACACTTCACAAACAATAACAACACCACCAAGATTAATAGCTTTCTCAATAAAATCATGACCATTAGAAACCGTCCCACGAATAGCCACAAAAACATCATTCTCAATCACTTTTCGCGAATCGAACTCAATTTTGTTAATAGCCATCTCCGTCGAACCTTTTACCGCTTCGATGGCTACTTTATATAATATGTCTTTTAACAGTATATTCATCCAACTCCTAATTCGTAATTTCTAAATTTTTAATTCTAAATTTATTATGTCCTTCCTAAATTGTATTATGTCCTTCCTAAATTGTATTACGTCCTTCCTAAATTGTATTACGCCCTTCCTAAATTGTATTACGTCCTTCCTAAATTGTATTACGTCCTTCCTAAATTTAGTCGGCACAAACAGTATTCACTACCTTTAATCTATATTCTTAATTTTTAAGACAATTCCAATACAATAGTTTTATTTCTATCCAATGATTCACCAGCAGGAATAGATTGCTTTTTCACTTTACCAACACCAATAACCTTTACCTTCATTTTTAAATTCTCCAAAAGTGCCACAGCATCCATTCCAGCCATCCCTTTCACATCAGGAATAACTTTTGTATCCGATGATGATTTCACATAATACGCATCAAATGATTGCTCTTGATTCTTTATTTTCCTATCCAAATTTTTAATCTCATTCGTCGATGGCGAATCAGTAAAAATCTTCTGAGCAATACGCTTAAAAACCGGTCCAGCTACATCCGCACCATAATAATTATTCCCCGAAGTATTCGGTTTATGAACCACAACAATGCAAGAATATTTAGGATTCTCAGCCGGAAAAAACCCAACAAATGATGATATATAATATTTATCACTTCCACCATTAGTTCCATATCCTGCAGCCGCAGTTCCCGTTTTTCCCGCCATCGAAAAATCTTTAGAATACAATTTTGAAGCTGTTCCTTTTTTTACCACATTTTGCATTACAGCTTTCAACTTCTTAATTGTCTCATCCGAACAAATCCTCGGATTGATAACTTCTTTATTAAAGGTTTTGATGGTTTTATTCCATTCTTTAATTTCAGAAACAAATTGCGGTTTAACCATTTCACCATTGTTCGCAATAGCATTATATAACGTCAAAGTTTGCAATGGAGTAACTAAAACTCCATATCCATAAGCCATCCATCCTAGTGACAAACCACTCCAATTTTTATTTTTTGGTTGCGGTATATAAGGTCTGCCTTCCCCTTGAAATGGTAATCCCAAAGGTTTATTCAATCCCATTCTATCAATCCTGTCAACAAACTCTTGCGGATTATTTCTGTAATTTTCATAAACCGCTTGCACCATAACTGTGTTAGAAGACACTTCAAAACCTCTAGCTAAAGAAATTCTTCCATAACCACCTTCGTGCGAATCACGAACCATCTTACCTTTAAAAGCTGGATAAGTTATTTTTCCACCCTGACTGTCATAAACTTTGCTGGTATCTACTTTATGATCATCAAGCAACGCAATCATGTCAACCAGTTTGAAAGTTGAACCCGGTTCATGCGATTCAGCAATGGCATAATTAGTAGTTTCAAAATAAGTAGAATCAGTTTCTTTTAATTTCCCTAAATTAGAAATGGCTTTGATTTTCCCAGTTTTAGTTTCCATCACAACAACACATCCATGTTCCGCTCTGAATTCGGTCAAAGCTTTTAACAAAGCGTGGTGCGCAATGTCTTGGATATATACATCTAGCGTAGAAATTACATCATAACCATCTTGAGGATCTATTTCGTTGACATCACGAATAGGTTTCCATTGTCCTTTAGCAATTTTTTGTTTTAAAATTTTACCGTCTTTTCCGTTTAAATAGTTTCTAAAAGACCATTCAATTCCTTTACCAACACGAATATTATTTTCATCAATTCTGTCATAACCAATAGTTCTTTCAGCAATTTGTCCAATGGGATGTTTACGAACTGTCTCTTGTTCTGTAATCATTCCACCCTTATTGGCCCCCAAATTAAAAAGTGGAAATCCTTTAATTTTTACATATTCGGTATAACTCAAATCACGGGCGACTAATAAATATCTGTTCTTATTGGCACGAGCCATTATCAATTGTGTCTTATAAAATGAACTTGGTTTACCCAAGAGTTGTGCGAGCGAGTCAGCTAACGGTTTTACGTTTTTTTCAAAAGCAACACCTTTTGGTGCCAAAGCATCAAATCGGATATTATAATTAGGAATTGAAGTAGCTAACAAACTGCCATCAGCCGAATAAATATTTCCTTTGTTGGCTGGGATTACAAAGTTTCTAACAGTTCTTTCTTTGGCTAATTTTCTATAATAATCTCCTTCCGACCATTGGATTTTGGTCAGTTTAAATGTAATTGCGATAGCCATCAAAAAGATGCTGAACCCAACTAAATAAATTCGATAAGAGATATGTTTATCTTCTACTGCCATAGTTTTTGAAAGAAACTTTTTTCTGCTGGTTTTTTAACTTTTATCTTTTGTGGCGGAACCGATGATGGAAAAATTTTTCTTTCTTCCATTTTTTCTGAAACTGTTGATTCCATTTTTAATTTCATTAATTCTGAACGTTTGTCTACAAATTTGGAGCGCAATTCTTTAACTTCATTAGTCAAAGCTGTAATTCGAAAACATTTTTGTTCATATGCCTGAGTGTTTGCAATCATTAAAATAGCTAGAAAAATAAAAAACACTATAAATCGCCAATTTTTGGTAGCGTCTTCATTGACTAAAAACCGAGCTTTTAATATCCCGTAAACTCCTTTTTTCATTCTTTTATTTTTTTTCAGCTACTCTTAGCTTCGCACTTCTTGCTCTATTATTCTCTTTAATTTCTGCTTCTTCAGGAACAATTAATTTCTCAACACTTTTAAAAGGAACAGAAAAATTTCCAAAGAAATCGCGTTCTGGTTCGCCATCAAATAATCCATTTTTCATAAATCTTTTCACCAATCTATCTTCCAATGAATGATATGAAATGACACTTAATCGTCCTTTTGGCTTCAATATTTCTAGCGATTGTTCCAAAAACTCTTTTAAAACATCCATTTCTTGATTGACTTCAATTCGAATAGCTTGATAAATCTGAGCTAGAATTTTATTTTTAAATTGTTCTGGCAAAAATTTGGTCAAAACCAACTTCAAATCATCCGTCGTATTGATTGTTTTATTTTCTCTCGCCTCAATAATTGTTCTTGCTAAAGCAGGAGCAGCTTTCAATTCACCATAATCCAGAAATACTCTTTTTAAATTGGCTTCGTCGTATTCATTAACAACTTTAAACGCATTCAAATCATTTTTTTTACTCATTCTCATGTCTAAATCTGCATCAAAACGAGTAGAAAAACCTCTTTCCGGAACATCAAATTGATGCGATGAAACTCCCAAATCTGCCAAAATTCCATCCACACTTTTCACACCATGAAATCTTAAAAAACGCTTGATATATCTAAAGTTTTCTGGTATCAACGTAAATCTTTCATCCGACAAAGCGTTAGCATGCGCGTCTTCATCTTGGTCAAATCCAAATAATTTACCATTTGAACCTAATCGATTCAAAATTTCTTTTGAATGTCCACCACCACCAAAGGTTACATCTACATAAATTCCATCAGGTTTGATATTCAAGCCATCAACAGTTTCTTTTAGTAAAACTGGGTTATGATAGTCCATTGTCATCATCATTTACATTTCCCATTACCTCTTCGGCTAAATCAGCAAAATCAATATCGTCACCAGCAATCGACTTTTCGTATAAATCTTTGTCCCAAATTTCAACTATGTTAACTGCAGAAGACAGCACAACATCTTTTGAAATCTTACTAAAGCCAACCAAATCTTTTGGGATTAATAATCTGCCCAATGCATCGATTTCTACCACTTTAACTCCAGCGGTAAAACGACGTATGAAGTCATTATTTTTCTTTACAAAGCGGTTGAGTTTATTGATTTTTTGCATCATCAAATTCCATTCAGACATTGGGTACAATTCCAAACAGGATTGAAATACGGAACGCTTCAAGACAAAGCCATCTGCAAGCGAACCAGCAAGTTGCTTTTTCAATGCCGAAGGAATCATTAGTCGTCCTTTGGCATCAACTTTACATTCGTATGTACCTATAATGGTGTTCAATTGGTTTTGATTTCGTTATGAGCAAAAATATAAAAATATTTACCACAATTTACCACATATTACCACTTTGTTAATAAGTTTTACCACTTTATTCCAATCTATATAAAAACCCCAATAAAATCAGTCATTTAAACTTTTAACAAATAATTAAGAAATGATTATTTTAATTGATGAGAACTTTAAACTGAAGAATTTGTTGTGAAATTTTGATTTTATTGTACTTATCAAACTGTGATTTACAATAAAAAACAAAATGTGTTTTAGACAACCCCGATAATTAAATTCCTGATTTTTGCAGGAAATAATATTTTAACAAACTCATTTTTACCTTTAAAATCATATATTTGTTGCCAAGGTAAAAGTCCAAATATTACATGGAAGGAAAATTTAAAAAAGAAGGAAGATATTCCTATTTTGAAGCTGGTGAAGGCACGCCAATAGTAGTCCTACACGGATTGATGGGTGGATTGAGCAACTTTAATGGAGTTGCAAATTATTTTTCTACAAAAGGATACAAAGTAGTTATCCCAGAACTTCCAATTTATACTCAAAGTCTTTTAAAAACCAATGTAAAAGCTTTTGCTCGATATGTGAAAGACTTTATCACATTTAAAGGTTTTGACAGAGTAATTCTTCTTGGAAATTCGCTTGGCGGTCATATTGCCTTGTACCATTCTAAAATGTATCCTGAGAAAGTTGCTGGGTTGGTAATTACAGGAAGTTCTGGTCTTTATGAAAGCGCTATGGGTGACAGCTACCCAAAACGTGGGGATTATGAATATATAAAGAAAAAAGCTGAAGCTGTTTTTTATGACCCAAAAGTGGCTTCAAAAGAAATTGTTGACGAGGTATTTTCAGTTGTTAACGACAGAATGAGAGTCATAAAAACACTTACAATTGCCAAAAGCGCCATTCGTCATAACATGGGGAAAGATTTGCCTAAAATGCATGTAAAGACTTGTATCATTTGGGGTAAAAACGACCAAGTAACTCCACCAGAAGTGGCAGAAGAATTTCATAAATTAATGCCAAACTCAGATTTGTACTGGATTGATAAATGTGGACACGCTGCAATGATGGAGCATCCAGATGAATTCAACCGTTTGCTAGAAATATGGTTGAAAGAAGTTCACTTATAATTACAAATACCTATAGCGGGATTGATACATACCTCACATCGATATAAAATGAAAATTAATACTGCCGAATTTATAATTAGCAATTCAGATGTAAGCAAATGTCCTTTGGAACGTTTGCCGGAATATGCTTTCATTGGTCGTTCCAACGTTGGAAAATCATCCTTGATTAACATGTTGACCAATCATAAAAACTTGGCTAAAACATCCGGAAGACCAGGAAAAACGCAACTTATTAATCATTTTAAAATCAACTCTAATTGGTTTTTGGTCGATTTGCCTGGTTATGGTTATGCGAGAGTTTCCAAAAAAACTAAAGAAGTTTTTCAAGAATTTATCACCGATTATTTTGAGAAAAGACAACAATTAGTTTGTGCCTTTGTGTTAATAGATATTCGATTGGAAGCACAGAAAATTGACTTGGAATTTATTACCTATTTGGGCGAAACCGAAGTTCCATTTTGTATCGTGTTTACTAAAGCCGATAAAATAAGCAGAGGAAAAGTTGACTCTCATATTGCGGCTTATAAAAAAGCACTTTTAGGCAACAACTGGGCAGAAATGCCACAATATTTTGTAACCTCTGCCACAGAAAATACCGGAAAAGAAACAGTTTTGGGCTTTATTGATGGTGTTAACGAGGAGGTTTTTAAAGACCTAAATCAGTTTTAAAAATCTTTTAGACTACTTCTTCAACTCCAATTTTTCTGCAAAATAATCACAGAAATCTTTCATCGTATCAGTCATTTTTTCATCCTGTGTAGCCCGTTGAAATGTATCAGCCATAGCAACCAAAGTTTGATGAAAAAACAATTTCATTTCATCAACAGGCATGTCTTTTGTCCATAAATCAATACGAAGAGTTTGTTTTACTTTACTGTCCCAAATAGAAAGCATTACGGCTTTTGCATCCTCTTGTTCAATGCCGCCATCTTGTGCTGACCATGTTAGTTTTTCGGGAACACGGTTTTCGTCTAGTTCAACAATAAATTTTATTTCAGAAGTTAAAGTTTTACTCATCGCTTTTTTTTGGTTTGTATTTTGATTTTTCAAATAGTGCTTTGGCATCCATTTTTAGCATATCTTGTAAACTAATATCATTTTTTTGCATAAAAGAACGGACAATCTGCCATCCAATCCATTGTCCAACTCTTCCTGGAGATTCATTGTCAATTTCTAAATAAAACTTGGAAAATGGTGCTAGATTGGTAAAACGATTAGGCAATTTAGAATCGGTGCTGTACAACAATTCTTTTTCAATAAAATAGCGCCAAATATAACTTTCGTTTTCTTGACACCATGTAATTTGTTCCGGAAGATATCCTATTTTTTCGGCATCATTATAAGTTGGTAATAACTGATCTTTTAGATACAATTGTTTTCCATAATAAATCATTTCGGCAAGTAGTGTTTTCTCTTTTGCTTGAGGAATTTTTACTACCGAAAAGCTTGTAACAATATCGGGTATCATTTGTCTTTCTTCAAAATTTTGTTCCAAATATTTTGGAAATTCATAAAATTTATGATTAGCACCAAGGTATAATTCCAAGGAAATTACAAGTTTATCATTAGCATAAATGATTTTATTATTGTAGTCCATATCAGCAATAACGGTATAGACTTTTGGCATTACAGCTTTTGGAAAATAATATTTTATATGTTTGAACAAATCTTCAATTTCTGAAGTTTGTTTTCCAAAATTAGAATATTTTTTTTCCACCTCCTGATACAATTCTCTCCATTGTGGATCTTGCATTTTGTCAATCCAAACTTTATCTGGTGTTCCTTCAGGAAAGAAAAAAGGATATTCAGCTTTTAGATTGCCTAACTCCTTTGGTGGCGTATCAAAAAAAGCTTTATCAAATCGATATACCTTGAGTTCAAGAGGAATTTTTTCTACTTCTTTTTCAACTTTAGATTTTTTATCACAGGATATTAAACCAATCATAAGGGATAATGCAACTAAGTATTTTTTCATTATAAATTAACGAGTGTTAAATCAATTAAAAACTTCTGATTTTTTACATTTGCAAATATACAGTTCCGTTTCTAAAAATTTTCATAACAAATGGCAAAAAAAAACACTATTACCATAGCTGAAGTCTCAACCTATATCGTTAGATGGCTGAAGGAATACGCAACGAATGCAAACGTAAATGGTTTTGTGATAGGGATTTCAGGCGGGATTGACTCGGCTGTAACTTCTACACTGTGTGCGCAAACAGGATTAACCACTTTATGCCTAGAAATGCCAATTCATCAGGATAGCAGTCATGTAAATCGAGGAAAAGAACACATTGCCCAATTAAAAAAACGATTTTCAAATGTAAAAAATATTAAATCAGACTTAACCCCATTATTTGATACTTTTAAAAATAATTTACCAATTTGCGAGGATAAAACAAAATTAGATTTATCATTAGCCAACAGCCGAGCACGGCTGCGGATGACAACCTTATATTATTTTGCTGGAATTCATGGATTGCTAGTTTGTGGTACTGGAAATAAAGTGGAAGATTTTGGTGTAGGTTTTTACACTAAATATGGTGATGGCGGGGTAGATTTAAGCCCAATAGCTGATTTGATGAAAAGCGAAGTTTTTGCTTTGGGGAAATTTTTAGACATTCCAAAATCAATTCAAAAAGCGGCCCCTTCAGATGGATTATTTGGCGACTCAAGAACTGATGAACAGCAACTTGGCGCAAGTTATACGGAATTAGAATGGGCAATGATTCAAGCAGAAAAGGATAAAAAAATTGAAGAATTTTCGGGAAGAGAAAAAGAAGTTTTTATAATTTACAAGAAATTAAATACAATAAATCGACATAAAATGTTAGCTATTCCTGTGTGTTTAATCCCAAAATAATATTATATTTATAGGCTTTTTAAAAATAAAAATTTAACTTTACATTAATTATATTAACCTTTATCAAATACCACAATTATGATAAATCTATGTGTTGCTGACAACTTTCCAGTTGTCCATTTTGGAATGAAGGCCTATTTTAAGGATCACTCTGAGATAAATGTCGTTTCAAATGTAGGAAACTTTTTTATGGTTCCAGATGCTTTAAGAAACAAAGAAATTGACGTCTTAATTATCGATCTAGAACTTGAAGGATTAAAAAGTATTTATGAAATCAAGTCGATTATCAAAAATTTTCCTAAAACTAAAGTTATAATCTTTAGTAGCTTGTCTGAACACATCTATGCTCCAAATGCTATTAAAGCAGGTTGTGCTGGTTATGTTCATAAAACATCAAAACTTGAAAATTTAGGAATTGCTATTGTAAAAGTCAGTCAAGGTCAAATCATTCTAAATGATGAGATTAAGAAAAGCTTAGCACTGATTGCTAAACAAAACAAATCAGAACGTTTGTACCGCAAACTTTCTAATCGTGAAATTGAAGTGCTGCGTTTTTTAAGCGATGGTAAGAAAAACAACGAAATTGCAAAAATTTTAACTCTTAACGAAAAAACTATTAGTACATACAAACTGCGTCTCTTGACTAAGTTAAATGTAACGAATTTAGTTGATCTTGTTAACAAAGCAAAAACCTTAGAAATTGTTTAACAATTAAAAAAAGAAAGTAAACAACCCCCAAAGAGTTAAACGCTATTTAGGGGTTTTTTTTTGGAATAAAAGTCAAAAATAATTATGAATTCAAACTTGAGTATGTTCCGTTAATTATGGAAAAATGTTATTACTATAGAGCTGTTTCAGAGTTACCATATTATAACAAGTTCAAAATCATTAATTTTTTTAGTCTTTACAAAAAATATCTCGAGATTATATTTTTGCCAAGAAAAATCCAAACCTGTTCTGTTACTTTAAGATACCTATTCTAAAACATATTAAAAAAAAGTCTTTATCTTTAATTAAGTCATGTTATGAGTTTAACATTTAAAAAAGTTTTGTTATGAGTAATTGGTAATAAGCATTCACAAAACCATATCGAACAAATGGAATTAGAATTATTATGTCATCCAAAACAAATACCAAAAATGACTTTAAATCTGGATGTTATAATCATTTTTGAATTCACTTTGTGGGATACTAACCTCGCCAAAATACTAAAGGTGTTGTGGCATTATAAAACAAAAAATCCATCTCGAAACCGAAACGGACTTTTATGTAATAAATTTGAAGAAATTTACAGCGCTAACACACTGTTTTCTGCTCCAGCAAATTCGTTGTAAGCATAACTATCAGCTTCTGGATCGTTTACATATAATCCATCGACTAAATATTTGAACTCAAAAGAGTTATCCTTTGGTAAATCAAAAGTCGCTTTGAAAGTTCCTGTTTTTAGTTTTGATAGTTCTCCTTCTACTGGATTCCAATTATTGAAATCACCAACCACTGAAGCTGTATTTGCTTCTTTTGCTTCGATTGAAAATGTAACTTTAACAACCGGTTTTGTTTTTATAACTTGTTTTTTGATAGCCATAACTAATTCATTTATAGATTAATGTAGCAAAGAAACAGATTATTTTAATACCATTTACATATCAAATCATTTTTAAGAATTTGTTAAAAACTAAGCCAATTTTGAAGAAGATATACAATTTAAACCACTTTTAATTTTACATCTGTGATTAAGAAAACGTTTTCTTAGTACAATATCACAAAATGAGATTTCGTTATTTTAAAAATATAATTTACCTTTAAGCCACAAATAACAACTTATGGAAGCAGTACAACATGAACTATATGAATATGCAAGAGATAGAATCAAACAAAAAAAAGGTTTGTTTTATCATTTTGTAGTGCTTTGCCTTGGAAGTTTTTTTTTAATTATAGCCAATAAATGGCTGGGCATTTATCCTGACAAAACTTGGTGGACATGGGCAATTACACTTTGGATTTTTCTTTTCATTCTTCATATTATCAAAGTTTTTGTGATTGATAATTTTATGAATAAGAATTGGGAAAGAGAACAAATAGATAAGTTAATCTTGAGACAAACCAAAAAAATAGAAAAACTAAAAAACGATTTGGATAATACAAAACCAGCAGCCGAATGATTACACTTATTGCTGCTGTTGCCGAAAACAATGCACTTGGCAAAGACAACCAACTACTTTGGCATTTGCCAGATGATTTCAAACGATTTAAAAATGTAACTTCCGGTCACTATATTATTATGGGAAGAAAGACTTTAGAAAGTTTCCCAAAATCATTACCCAATAGGACTCATGTTATTATTACTCGTCAAAAAGAGTACACTTCTGAAAACTGCATTGTGGTTGATTCGTTACAAAAAGCAATTACGATTTGCCCAAAAGATGAAGAAACATTCATTATTGGTGGTGGCGAAATTTATACCCAATCTATTGAAATTGCTGATAAATTAGATATCACGAGAGTACATCACACTTTTGAAGCCGATACTTTTTTCCCTGAAATCGATTTGAATAAATGGGAATTAAAGTCTGAAGAATTTCATCCCAAAGATGAAAAGCACCTCTTTGACTTTACCTTTGAAACCTATTTCAGAAAGTAAACTTCATGATCACTTCTAATTAAAATATTGGCTTACATTTGCTAAAAAATCAAGCATGTCAAAGATTATCACGCCATATAAAGATTCATCATTAGGCAAAAAAGAACAAGTTACCCAAATGTTTGATAACATTTCAGCAAACTATGATGGTCTGAATAGAGTCATATCGCTTGGTATTGATATGAAATGGCGAAAAAAAGTTGTTGCATTGGTTGCTGAAAAAAATCCAGAAACCATTCTCGATATTGCTACAGGAACTGGCGATTTGGTAATTATGATGTCGAATACTTCCGCAAAAAAAATTATTGGGCTTGATATTTCGGCTGGAATGCTTGAAGTTGGGAAGAAAAAAATACAAGAAAAAAAACTAACCCAAAAAATAGAAATGGTTTTGGGTGACAGCGAAAACATGCCTTACCCCGATAATTATTTTGATGCGATTACAGTTTCATTTGGAATCAGAAATTTTGAAACTTTAGAAAAAGGATTGTCCGAAATCTATAGAGTTTTAAAGCCAAAAGGGATTTTTGTGATTTTAGAAACTTCGGTTCCAACTAAATTTCCGTTTAAACAAGGATACACTTTTTACACAAAATTTATGGTGCCAATCATTGGTCAACTATTTTCAAAAGACACTAATGCCTATGGATATTTATCGGAATCGGCGGCAAATTTTCCTTATGGAGAAAAATTAAACAATATTTTGCGTAAAATTTCGTTTATAGAATGTAAAGCTTTGCCACAAACATTTGGCGTAGCAACAATTTATACTGCAACCAAAAAATGAAATTGACTTTTTTCAGTAACATTATGAAAAAAATAATTGTTTTAGTTCTATTACTTTCCATGAATGCGAAAGCTCAACTAGGGAAAAGTTTGTTTACCAAAGAACCAATTATCAATTTGGAAAATTTTGACAAACAACGTTTGTACTGGGGCTATTTTTTGGGCTTTAGCACTTTTGATTTTAAAACTGATTTTAAAACCAATACCGGACAACCTATAGATGTGAAGGGAAATTCTGGTTTTAATGTTGGATTAGTTGGTGCGCTTCGACTTCATGAATATGTTGAATTACGATTTGAACCAGGATTATATTATGCCAGCAGGACTTTGACCTATTCGCAATTTGCAAATGAAAGAGATGGTGTGAGAGAGGTAAAAGCGACCTATATTGATTTTCCATTAATATTGAAGTTTTCTTCGTTGAGGACTGGAAACGTTAGACCGTATCTTCTTGGTGGATTGTCAGCAACTCTCAATCTTTCGAGTAATTCTAAATCTAAAGACGATAATTTACAACAAAAATTCAGAGTAAAACCTTGGACACAAAATTACACTCTAGGTTTTGGCGTTGATTTTTATTTTGAATATTTCAAATTTTCCCCTTCTATTCGTGGCGTTTTTGGTTTGAAAAATGAGTTAATACCTGATGAAGACCCTAATAGTCCTTGGACTGGAAACATTCAATCGATGAAAACCCGTGCGGTGCTTATCAATTTTACTTT
>JAYVNT010000213.1:0-2032 GCA_043758285.1 Flavobacterium sp. | reverse complement strand
TATCAAAGATTTTGACTTTTAAAAACGTATTTTTACGACCAAAATATTATAGTTTAAACGATGCCAGCAGACAAAGAACCAAAAGAAGGATATATTTTCGACTTCATCTCGGGTCAAGAAATCAAATCATCACCAGAGGAAATTGAAGCAACCCAAGTGTTTTCAAGACGCTTAATTGACGAGTATGAGTTCAAAAAAGAAGATGTTCAGACAAGACCACAGTATCATGTAAGAAAATCACCTTCTGACGAAGCAAAAAAAGACTACCCAACTGATATTGCAGTATTCAAAAGCAAAAGCAGGGCAGAAAGTGATTTGATTGGTTTAGTTGAATGTAAAAAGAAAACAAGAAAGGATGGATTAGAGCAGCTCAAACTTTACATGGACATGTGTAGTAGTGTAATTTGGGGTGTTTGGTTCAATGGTGATGAACAGATAAATCTGCTAAAGGTTAAAAAAGACGGAGATATTATCTACCGTGAAATACCTAACATACCTAAGAAGGGACAGCGTATAGAAGATATTGGAAAGTATAAAAGAAAGGATTTAAAGCCTGCAAAAGATTTGAAGAGTCATTTTAAAGTAATCAATAATTACCTGTATGGTAATATGAAGAAAGATGACACTTCAACCAGAAATCGGGCAAAGCAAATTATTAATCTTTTGTTTTGCAAAATTTATGATGAGCAATATACTGGCATGAATGAAGAAGTAACATTTCGTGCCGGTGTTAATGAAGATAAGGAAGTTGTTGCAGTAAGAATTAGAGACTTATTTAACGAAGTAAAGAGAAGATTCAATGATGTTTTTGAAAGCGACGATGTAATCACATTAGACCCCGATTCAATAGTTTTTTCAATTGGTCAGATTCAGGAATTGTGCATAACAGAATCCGAAAGAGATGTTATTGGAGATGCTTTTGAAGTTTTTGTTGGTAAAGCATTAAAAGACGAGGATGGACAATTTTTCACACCACGTAATGTAATAAAAATGGTGGTTGATATGATTGACCCCGATGAAAAGAAAATGATTGTTGACCCTGCTTGTGGTACAGGTGGTTTTCTTATTGAATCATTAAGACATGTTTGGGCGAAAATAGACGAAAAGGCAAAAAAGCTTGGTTGGTCGAAAAAGCGAATTGAAGATGAAAAGCAATATGTCGCAACTACATATTTTAGAGGTATAGACAAAGATTCGTTTGTGGCTAAAGTAACAAAAGCTTACATGGCAATAATTGGTGATGGTCGTGGAGGCGTATTTTGTGAAAACAGTTTAGAGCCTGTTAAAGATTGGAGCCATAAGTGCCAGGACAAAATTGACTTAGGCAAATTTGATATAGTATTTACAAATCCCCCATTTGGTTCTAAAATTCCGATAAAAGAAGAAAAAATTTTAAAGCAGTTTGACTTTGGACACAAATGGAAATTTGATAAAAAAACTAAAAAATGGGAATTACAAAGTGAGCTTAACAACAAAGGGAAAAAAGCTGGTGTAGAGCCACAAATACTATTTATTGAAAGATGTCTTCAACTATTAAAAGTTGGTGGTAAACTTGGTATTGTCTTACCTGACGGAATTTATGGAAACGATAAATTAGGGTATATAAGGGAATATCTAAAAAGGAATACCAAAATATTAGCTGTTATTGATGTCCCTGCCGAAACATTTCAACCAAACACATCTGCAAAAACATCAATAATGATTGCCGAAAAAATTAAAGAAGGTGAAAAGGTTGACAACCATTTTATTTTTATGGCTATTTGTGAGACTTGTGGACATGATAGGCGTGGTAATCCTATCAGCGATGATGATGTTTCTTTAGTGAAGGACAAATATTTTGAATTTTTAAAGTCGCCCAAAAAATTTGTTCTATGATTAAATCGTTCGCAATAAAAAATGAAGATTTAGAATCTAATATTTTTCCCAACTACTATTTATTCAAACAGAAGATAAAAAGTTTTTCGGAAAGAAAAGATATTACCTCATTTAGTTTAGGTGATAAGGATGTTTTAGAAACCCTTACTGACGGAGA
>JAYVNT010000212.1:0-2037 GCA_043758285.1 Flavobacterium sp. | reverse complement strand
TTTCAATATTGAGATTCCCTAACTCCGTTGTGTAAGTTCCTAAAGCAAGATTAACTGCATCCAATTTGGTTTGTGCTGTTTGCCAACTGGTCTTAATTGAATCAACAGAATTCTTTCTTCCGTTGAGCATTGTTATTTTTTCGTTGTTAGAATTAACTCTTGTTTGTTTTTGGGATTGTCTTTGTTGAAGTGAATCTACTTCCGTAAAATAGCTACCGATTGATGGAACTTGTAATTTAATTGCTGCAACAGTATCGTTAATCACATTCCTTGCTGTTAAAGAATATTGAGGAGATGCAGATTGCAAAATTGTTCCTGCTGCGATTAAACCATTTAGAGTTGTAGAAGTAGCTGTATTAAATTTCAGATTGTTGTGCAAGTTCTCCAGTGATTTAAGATTCTGTTCAACAAGTATCTTCTGACTATTAAATTCTGCTTCCTGTTCTTTTATTCCTTGAAGTTTTACTAATTCTTCACTTGCTTTTGTAAACGGATTCTTTGTAACGCTTGCAAGTGGCGTATCACATGCAGGGCATGAATCGGTTACGGTAGTTTGTAATTCTTGAATTGCAGTGTAAAGATTTGAAAAGCTTAAATCGGTTTTTGCTGCAATAAGTTTTGAATTCAAATCATCATGCTTCTGCAAATTATTTTCAAGAGTTTGAATGGCATTTTCAAAATCTTGCTGTGAATGTGAATGAACAGTAATAGAAGAAAGCGAAAGTGTATCAGCATTGGTTGCCTTTACTGCCACATCAATTTTCAAAAGTTCTGCATCCAAGTCGGCAATCGTTACACCTGTTTTTGACAAGAGTGCATCGGCTTTTATTTTCTCTGCGTTGATTGTGTCTTCATGATTTTTTTTCAGAGTTGTGTTACTGACATTAGCAGCATTTAAAGCAACTATTTTATTCGCAACAACACTTCTTTTGAAAGACAATAAATTTGTTCTGAATGCGGTTGGTTGAACAAATGCCTTTGCAAGATTTGACAAATCATCCATTCCAATGAGAATAGAAAGAACTTGTTCTTTTTTTATGCCTGTATCTTTTGAGCCGAACAAACTGAATTCCTGAATTCTGTTTTTCTCAATGAACGCTTGTGAATAATATTTCTTTTCGTCCTCTGTTAATCTTTCTCCGTCAATTACAGAATTAGCAAATGAGATTGACAAAGCAGGGTTGGAAGACGAACCAATCCGCTTTACATATTCACTCACCCTTCTGTTTCGCCTTACTGATTCTCTTACAAGACCTGTGAGTTTAAATTCCAACGCATCGCAAAGCGAAGATTTACCACTTCCATTTGGACCATAAAAAATTGTGTTGTTGGAATCAAAATCAATACAAACTCCTTTGTCGTCTCCATTGAAATCAGAACCAAATCCTCTGAAATCTTTTACTTGTAACATTTTGATTTTGGAAACTGGAGAACTGAAAGATGTGCTTGTATCGTTTCCTAAATTTCGGAGAAGAAAAATTGAAACATTTTTTATTCGTGCTGCGGTTCGCTTGTCAAAATTAAAATCCTTGATTCTTCCTTTAAGGTTTTCCCAAATATCTCCACCACTTGTTTCTACATCAATCAAACTGCAATGCACAAAATAAAGTAGCCAAACAAAACCGTCTGTCTCACTTTGTATTTTCTGCTTTGCAAATTTTTTGAAATAGTATTTCACTTCCTTTAATTAATATTTCTTTTTCCCATCACCGCCTCTGCAATCATTGCATATTTGTATTCCCTTATCAATTCAATTTCATTTTCTGCTTTCGCAATTGCAATGTCAATAGTTTTTGTTTCCGATTTGATTTGTTTCAAAATTAGTTTCTGTTCTTCAATTGGTGGAAGTGCCATTTTCAAATTTCCAATAAAACTCCAACTTGCTCTTGGCATCTTAGCACCGTAAGTTGAACTATTAACTATGTCAACAAATTCAGTTGTCATTAGTCGTTGAAATAAAAATTCACTTGTGATTAATTTTTCAATTGGTGTTAGAACAAGCAGTTCGCCAACACTATAACCTGAACTTTCGGCAAT
>JAYVNT010000211.1:0-6567 GCA_043758285.1 Flavobacterium sp. | reverse complement strand
GTAACCATCGGGCTATGTTGATTGAATTGGCTGAGGTAAGGTTTTTGTGCTTCAAACTATCATCTAAGAATGCTTTTTTGACCATGTCCTGACAATCGTCAAAAACACCATCAACTTCGAGTGCTTTGATATTTTGCCCCAATGTTGTAAGCTGTCGTTCCTGAATGTCGCTCACTTTTCCGGAAGGATAAAGTATAATAACCTCGACACCTTTCACACCCAGGAAACCACTGGCAACGGCACCGCCAGTATCGCCAGAAGTAGCAACGAGGACGGTATTCTGTATGTCTTTATCCCTATTGAAATAAGCTAAGCAGCGAGACATAAAACGAGCGCCAACATCTTTAAACGCCATTGTTGGTCCGTGAAAAAGTTCTAAAGAGTATACATTGTCTTCCACAGCTACACACGGAAAATCAAAACAAAGCGTATCGGCTATAATGCGTTTGAGTTCTGTTTCTTGGATTTCATCACTAACAAATTGTTTTATTGCTTCAAAAGCAATTTCCTCATGGCTAAGGTTTTCAATGTTGTCGAAGAATGATTTTGATAGTGGCGTGATACTTTCTGGAAAATACAAACCTCGGTCTAGAGCTAAACCAGCAACAACGGCTTGCTCGAAAGTTACTTTATGGGATTTATTGTTTAAGCTGAAATAGTGCATGATAGTCATTGCGAGGCACGAAGCAATCTCATTAATTGTGTTAATTATTTATTATAAAATCCCTCGACTGCACTCGGGAAGACAAGCTTTATTATATTATTTTTGTTCCTTCATCATTCACTTTTGAAATATGAATGTCAAATGAAATTCCAGTATTTAGATACGCATTGCTCATGCTTTTGGCAACTTTCTTGGCTATGGTTTCTCCTTTACACAATGCAAATATTGACGGTCCAGCTCCGGAAATTCCAGAACCTAGAGCACCATTTTGTAAAGCACCATTTTTAACTTCATCAAAATTTGGGATCAAATGTTTTCTCGCAGGTTCTACTATAACATCATTCAACGAACGACCAATCAGTTCATAATCATTGGTATATAAACCAGCAATTAATCCACCAAGATTTCCCCACTGTGTGATGGCGTTTTTCAATGAAACTGTTGGTGATAAAACTGCACGGGAATCAGAAGTTTTCACCTCGATATGTGGATGCAAAACGACTGCATACAGCTCATTCGGGCTTTCAATTTTAATAACATCCAAAGGATTATAACCGCGAACTAAAGTAAATCCGCCCAAAATACAAGGTGCCACATTATCGGCATGTTCACTTCCGCTGGCAACTACTTCACCTTTCATGGCGAAGTCCACTAATTCATGTCTGGTAAAGGGTTTGCCTAAAAGTTCGTTGATGCCAAAAGCAGCTCCAGCTGCACTAGCCGAAGAACTTCCAATACCACTTCCAGCTTTTATTTTTTTATGAATTTCGATTTCAAAACCGTATTCCATAGAGACGCGATTAATCGCATCTTTACATATTGCCAAAGCAGCTACACCTGCAACATTCTTTTCAGTTTCTAAAGGCAAATCAGCACCAGTGATTTTGGTAATTCGAATGCCTTTTTCAGTCACTTTCCGAATAATCATTTCGTCTCCAATGCCTTCGAGACACAATCCCATTACGTCAAATCCGCAATTGAGATTGGCGATAGTAGCAGGGCAGAATATTTTGATTTCGTTTTCCATGATTTACACGTTTCCAATTCGGATTACATCCGCAAAAATACCCGATGCTGTAACCGCAGCACCAGCACCAGCACCTTTTATAATTAATGGCTGATCGACATAACGATCGGTGTAAAATTCTACGATATTGTCTTTTCCTTCTAAATTGTAAAACGGACTTTCCTTTGGAATAAATTGCAATCCAACCGATGCTTTTCCATTATCAAATTTGGCTACAAACTTAATACGACTGTCTTTTGATTTGGCTTCCGCCAATAGCTTGTTAAAATGGTCAGCATGTTTGGTCAATGATTTAAAGAAATCGTCGTTATTGGTTGTATCCATGCATTCTTTTGGCAGGAAAAAATTGTTTTCAATCTCTTCAATATCCATTTGGTAACCGCTTTCACGGATAAGGATTAAAATCTTACGTGCCACATCAACTCCGCTTAAATCTATCTTTGGGTCAGGTTCTGTAAATCCTTGGACTCCTGCTTCTTTTACAACATCGTGGAAGTTATATGTTTCGCTAAAATTATTGAAAATAAAGTTCAAACTTCCGGATAAAACGGCTTGTATTTTATTCACTTTATCACCTGAGGCAATCAGATGTTTTAGTGTGTCGATGATGGGTAATCCAGCTCCAACATTGGTTTCAAATAGGAAAGGAGCGTTATATTTTCGGGAAAGATTTTTAAGATTTTTATAATTCTCGTATTCCGAAGAACAGGCAATTTTGTTACAAGTTACCACCGCAATATTTTCGCTCAAGAATTTATTATAGATACTTGCGATGTCATAATTTGCGGTTATGTCAACAAAAATACTGTTCCGTAAGTTGAGTTCTTTTACTTTAGCAATGAAGCTTTCTACGTTTGCTTTTTCGCCTTCAGCAAGAGCTGTTTTCCAATCTTTTAAGTTAATTCCGTCTTCGTCAAAAATCATCTTACGAGAATTTGCCATGGCAATAACACGAAGATTGATTTTTAGGTTTTCTTTTAAAAACTTTTTTTGTTGACTGATTTGGTCAATGAATTTCTCACCTACATTTCCAACACCCATAACGAATAAGTTCAACTGTTTTGTATTGTCTTCGAAAAAACGTTCATGTAGCGTATTTAGTGCTTTCTTAACATCTTTTTCATTGATTACCACAGAGATGTTTCTTTCAGACGCACCTTGAGCAATAGCTCTAATGTTGACATTGTTTTTACCAAGTGTACTAAACATTTTTCCACTAATGCCTTGATGATTTTTCATGCTTTCGCCAACAAGGGCTACAATGCACAAGTCTTTTTCCACAATAGTTGGGTCAACTCGGTTTTGTGCTATTTCATTTTCAAAGGTTTTGTCAATGACTATTTTAGCTCTATCGGCATCAGCATTTAGAATACCAATACAAATCGAATGCTCCGATGATGCTTGCGTGATAAAAATTACATTAATACTTTCTTGCGAAAGCACTTCAAATAACCGTTTCGAAGAACCAGCCACGCCAATCATTCCTGAACCTTCAAGTGTCAGCAAAGCAATATTGTCAATATGGGATATTCCTTTAATAGGATTTGTAGAGGCATTTGGATTATTAGAAATCAGCGTTCCATACACTTCAGGTTCAAAGGTGTTTTTAATAAAAATAGGAATGCTGTCTTTTAAAACGGGCTGTATTGTTGGTGGATATAATACTTTGGCACCAAAATGCGATAACTCCATGGCTTCCTGATAGGAAATAGTTTCTATCGGTTGTGCTTGTTTCACAATTCTTGGATTAGCAGTAAACATGCCATTCACATCAGTCCAAATTTCTAAAACGGTAGCTTTTGCCGCTGCTGCTATAATGGCTGCTGTATAATCTGAACCGCCACGACCAAGCGTTGTTGTATTTCCATCAGTTGAAGAAGCAATAAAGCCAGGTAATAACACGACTTGATTAGAATTATTTGTAAAATAATCAGCAATTAATTTATTGGTAACATCAAAATCTACAGTTGCTTTTCCAAAATTGGAATTGGTTTTAATGAGTTCGCGGCTGTCTTTAAAAGTTGTTTTGCTTACTTTTTGTTTTAAAGCAGCTGCAATAATTTGTGAAGATAATAATTCCCCAAAACTTGCCACAATATCAGCTGTTCTATTGGATATTTCACCCAAAAGGAAACAACCGTCGAGCAATGTTTTTAAGTGGTTGATATGACCATCAATAGTAATGACAATTTCATTTTGTTCGCTAGGAGAAATTAATTGATCAATAGCATCTTTGTGTTTTCTCTCTATTTGATTAACTATATTTTTATAGTTTTTATCTTTTGAAGCCGCTGTTTTTCCTGCTAAAATTAATAAGTCAGTTACACCACTAAAGGCGGAAACCACCACGGCAAGTTTGTCCAAATTACTCTTATTAGTTACAATTTTTATTGTTTTTGAAATGTTTTCTGCATTGGCAACCGAGGTTCCACCAAATTTTAATACTATCATGATTTTAATTGTGAATTGTGAATGGTAAATTAATGAATTCCTCTTTCTTTAGAAAGTCCATAAATCAGGGTTATATGAAAAGATTACACCCCAAAAGGGGTTGTAGTTGTTGTTACATTACTAATCACAGCTGAATAAGCTGAGGATGAAAAAGTAGTTATGTTGTTTTTATTCCACATAGTTTTCAAAAATACTATTTTTTGTGTAGTAAAAAAGTTTTGTTGGTATTTTTATTAAAATCGTAGTATTATTAGAATTAGCATAATAAAATAATTTTTTTACCAGTTTAGAGTAGCTTTCATTAGTAAATTCACAATGAAATAGTAGTAACAAAACTTGTTTATTAACTATTGTTTATGGAATTTTGAAGTCAATTTATAAATTCAAAATGGAGCATTCGCATTACATCAGTTCGGAAGTATTGACATTAGAGACATTACAAGAGATAATCGGGCAACAAAAAAAGCTTTATCTTTCAGAAGAAGCTAGAGTAAACATCCAAAAATGTAGAGAATACTTGGATAATAAAATGACAGCTATCGAAACTCCAATTTATGGCATAAATACGGGTTTTGGTTCGTTATGTAATGTGAAAATCTCTAATGAAAATCTAACAAAGCTTCAAGAAAATCTTGTCAAATCACATGCTTGTGGCACAGGTGATCAAGTACCACAGGAAATCGTGAAGATTATGCTGTTGCTTAAAATTCAAAGCTTAAGTTATGGACATTCTGGCGTGCAATTGCATACTGTGGAGCGTTTAATCGATTTTTTTAATAATGATATTCTTCCTGTAATCTATACTCAAGGATCGCTAGGTGCTAGTGGCGATTTAGCACCTTTGGCACATTTAGCATTACCTTTATTAGGAGAAGGCGAAGTAAATTTTGAAGGCAAAAAAGTGACAGCTTCTGAAGTTTTGAAAAAGTTTAATTGGCAACCAATTGTATTACAATCAAAAGAAGGATTGGCATTGCTCAACGGAACACAATTTATGAGTGCATATGGTTGTTACATCTTGTTGAAAGCCATGAAATATTCTTATTTTGCAGATGTCATTTCGGCCATTTCACTGGAAGGATTTGATGGAAGAATAGAGCCGTTTGATGAATTGATACATTTTATTCGTCCGCATAAAGGACAAATTGTGACGGCAAAGCGAATAAAAGAATTGCTTGAAGGCAGTCAAATTATTTCCCAACAAAAACAACACGTTCAAGATCCATATTCTTTTCGTTGTATTCCGCAAGTACATGGTGCTTCAAAAGACACCATTGATTATGTCAAAAAAGTATTTAAGACTGAAATCAATTCAGTTACTGATAATCCAAATATATTTATTGAAAGTGATGTGATTATTTCGGGTGGAAATTTCCACGGACAACCTTTGGCTATGGCTTTAGATTTCTTATCGATTGCTTTATCAGAATTAGGTAGTATTTCAGAAAGAAGAACCTATCAATTGATATCTGGCTTGCGTGGTTTGCCAGCATTTTTGGTTGAAAATCCTGGCTTGAATTCTGGACTTATGATACCGCAATATACTGCGGCTAGTATTGCCAGTCAAAACAAACAGTTGTCTACGCCAGCAAGTGTTGATAGTATTGTATCTTCAAATGGACAGGAAGACCACGTAAGCATGGGAGCAAATGCTGCGACAAAGTGTTTGAAGATTATGGAAAATTTGGAGAGAATTCTAGCTATTGAATTGATGAATGCTTCGCAAGCAATTCATTTCAGAGAACCTTTGCAATCAAGCGATTTTATTGAAATGTTCCTGAAATCATACAGAGCAGACGTGCCATTAGTTAAAGAAGACAGAATTCTGCATTATGATATTGAAAACTCTGTGGCGTTTTTGAATAGTTTTATGGTGGAGTTGGAAGATTAAATCTTCAAAACCAAAACGTAACAGTACCATAAAAGCTGATAAAGAAGTCGTTAAAATTTTATAATCTAGTTTTATTAACGAAGTTAGTTGTTTAAGTTACCCAATGTCTTATGAATTTTTCGTTTGTGATGTGTTTGTATTAAAGCTTTATCTCCCGAAATTACACTGATGTTACCGTCAATTTCCATCATGGATAATTTTACTTCTTTATAAGTTTCAACGCCATGTTCACGAATTGCTTCTTCCAATTCTTGTGAAGTAATTTCTAGTTTGGCCAAAGTTTTAAAATCGATTATTCCATTATGTATTAGAATTTCGGGCTTATCTTGAACTAAATCTGTAATCGTTTTGGAATTATACATGATTTTCTTCAAAATAAAATTGATTATAAACAACACCAAAGCAGCGACTAAACCGCCTTCAAGCGATGAATTGTCACCAACCATAGCGTTTTGAACAGCATTACTAATCAATAAAATCAGAATGATATCAGCCGTATTGAGTTGCGATAATTCTTTTTTACCAAAAACCCGC
>JAYVNT010000210.1:0-6569 GCA_043758285.1 Flavobacterium sp. | reverse complement strand
ATCAACCAAATTTATATCTGTAACCGTGTAAGTTGTTTTTCTACCGCCAAATTTCATGTTTATTGTTTCTTCGACATGGTAAGC
The DNA here is from genome assembly GCA_043758285.1 of Flavobacterium sp. Lineage (GTDB taxonomy): Bacteria > Bacteroidota > Bacteroidia > Flavobacteriales > Flavobacteriaceae > Flavobacterium. The sequence goes on along the minus strand of JAYVNT010000210.1, from coordinate 6,485 downwards.
TACTACAGCAAGTTCATCATTGGACAAATTGTTGGAAGTTGGAAGTATTTTTTCTGTTTTGTTATTGGTTGGGACGTTTTTACTCTTCTGAGCAAAACCACTAAAAGAAAAAACACACACTATAATAAGAAGTGTATAATTTTTCATAATAACTCATTTTAAGATTGTTGCCAACATTAAAACCATGTTAAATGTACAAATTATTTTGATGTTTGATTTGTTTTAGTTAATAAGTTTTATGAATTGATTGAGGGAAATTTAGAATTAGTCATTGTGTTTTACAGCTAATTAAATTGTTGTAGCTAAACAAATTGTTTCTGCTGGAATAATTTGTTTTTCTAGGCAAGTAAAATTAGTAACTGTATGGCATAAATGGTTAACTGGGTGGGGAAAATGAGTTTCTAGAATGGTAAAATCATTTGCTGGGTGGGGAAAACTTGTTTCTGGTTGGGGAAAATGGATTGCTGGGTGTGGAAAATGGATTGCTGGGTGTGGAAAACTTGTTTCTGGGTGGGGCAAATGGATTGCTGGGTGGGAAAAATGAAATTCTAATTGCCGTTTATTGGTTTTTATCTTTGAAACAGTTAATTAAACATTACCGTCATTCTGAAAAAGTTAGATTCTTGCAATGCTTGATGAGTTTCCTCGTGCCTCGGAATGACAAAGTAGCGGTTATTTTTTATTTGAAAATTATTGTTGCAATCTGAAATTTTATTTGTTTAGGTTTTTTGAAACTTTTTCAAAATTGAATTGGTCTTTTTTGGGTTGGTTATTGCGATAGAATTTTGTTGCTATTTTTGCGACGCTGATTACTGCATCGTATATTTGGTTGAACTCTATTAGTGCTTCTTGTGTTATTTCTTTTTTGGTTCCTTTGTTTCCTTCTTGTTTTACGTTTGCATTTTTTAGTGTGTCGGCGTAGGTTGTTATTGTGTCTAGTGTTTCTTGGGCGGTTCCTTTGGTAACGATTTCTGTTTTTAAATCGGTGGTGAGGTTTGTTTTGAATTGGTATAGAAGGTTGATTAGTGCTTCTTGGTCTTTTTTGCGGGCATCGGTGTAGTATGTTTTAAATCCTAGTTGGGTTAGTATTTCTGTTCTGCGTTCTGGTGTTTGTTTGAAGTCTTCTTCGATTTGTACTTTTACTTCTGTGATGTCGAATATTGCTGGTTTTTGGATGGATAGTACTACTTGTGTTGATTGTCTGAGGTCTTTTGCGCTGTCTACTCCGAGGAAGTTTTCGACGGCGTCGCTAATTCTTTTTTTGAGGGTTTCAAAGAAGGGGTCTGCCCATGTTGCGCGTTTTGATTGGAGGTATGCTTTGTCTGCAATGGCTGAATCGATGATTGTTTCGGTTGTGATTAGCATGTCGACATCTTTTATGGTGTAGTGTCTTTTTACTATTGTCATGATTAGGGATTTTAGGTTAGACTTTTTTTAAAAATTTTATCAAATATAAAAAAATTTTGCTGAATTAATGTTGGTGGGGAGTTGATCCTCACCCGAGCTCTCTCCAAAGGAGAGGGTGACTGGATGGGAAATGTAGATGAGTTTCCTCGACTGTACTTCGGCTACGCTCAGTATAAACTAGGATGACAAAAAGATGGGTTATCTATTTCTATACTGAATTTCTGCTGGCATTGGTGTTTCCGAAAAGGGAACGGGTTACTAGTTTTTCGTAGGTGCTGATTAGTTTTTTATCAATGGTATTGTTCTTTTTCATTTCGTTAATTTGTGAGGAAGCATATTGTTGAATGGTCAGTAATGGCATTACTATTTGCTCTCTTATGGCGATGGAAGCTTTTCCGTCGGGATAGTTTTGCATGAGTTCTTGGTGTCCTGCTATTTTGAGTAATAGGCGTTTGGTTTCTAGAAATTCGTCGTATATAATTTGCCAAAATTCTCCAAATTCTGGGTCGTTTTTCATGTAAGCGGTTAATGGAAAAAAGCATTTGGCTAAGGACATCATGCTGTTTTCTAGCAGTGTTCGGAAGAACAAGGAGTTTTCGTAAAGTGTCTGTGCCTTGTTCCATTGATTGGTGGTTTCGAAATGTTTGAGTGCTGTTCCGACGCCAAAAAATCCGGGTACGTTTTGTTTCATTTGGCTCCAGGCGCTGACGAAAGGAATGGCGCGCAAATCGGCAAAGTTCAGTTTACTGTCGGTATTTCTTTTGGAAGGACGGCTGCCAATATTGGTTTTGGCATAGTATTGAAGTGTGCTCATTTGTTCCAAATAGGGAATAAATTTGGGATGGGATTTGAAATCGAGGTATTTTTGATAACTTAAACTTGCCAACTCATCGACGACTGATTTATCGTGAGCAGAAAGATTATTTTCGTCTTTATTAAAAACGGCATTGGCTACACCGGCACTCAAAAGATTTTCCAAATTATATCGACAGGAGTCGAGGGTTCCGAAATTGGAACTTATGGTTTGTCCTTGTACTGTTACTTGTATTTCTTGGTTTTCGATAGTTGAACCTAGTGAGGCATAAAACTTGTGTGTTTTTCCACCGCCACGTGCTGGTGGTCCGCCGCGACCGTCAAAGAAAATGACTTTGATGCCGTATTTTCTTGACACTTCGGTGATGGTTTCTTTGGCTTTGAAGATGCTCCAATTTGCCATTAGATAGCCACCATCTTTGGTTCCGTCTGAAAAACCGAGCATTACGGTTTGTTTGTCTTTTCGTTGTGCGATGTGCATTCTATATTCATCGTTTTGATATAATTGTTCCATGATATCATGGGCATTTTGCAAATCGTCTACCGATTCGAAAAGCGGAACGATATCGACGGTTGGGTTTTCCCAATCTAATAATCGGAACATGGCAAAGGTTTCGATGACGTTCAAAGCGCTTTCGTTATTGCTAATGATGTAACGGTTGCAACCTTTTTCGCCATTGGTTTCTTGAATGGTTCGCATCAACTTTATAGTATCCAAAGTAGCACGTGTTAATTCATTTTCGAAAAAATGATTGTTCAAATCAAAATGAAGTTTTGAAATGACATTCATTTTATTTTCATCGGAAAGTGTTTCAAAATCTTCGGGGAAAAAAGTGTTTTTTTCTCTTTTTAAAAAGCTGGTAATGTCATTAAAAACTTGGTTGTGAATGCGGCTGTTTTGTCTAATGTCAAGTGACGCAAAGTGGAAACCAAACTGATTTATTTTTTGCAAAAGCAAATTTAATTCGTCTAAATACAGCGAGTGATGCTCGTTGATGATTATTTGTTTGACACTATTTAACTCGTTTGTCAACTCCTCTAAAGTAATAAAAACGTCGCCCTGAGAATAAAAAACAGAACGGTACAGTCGGTATTCTAAAGTAGCAATGATGGTATCAACTTCGTTGAAAGTTAGTTTTCGTTTCAATGCTCTGATGTCAAAATAATAGCATTTAAGTATGGATGTTCGCAATCTGCTGGCTACTTTTTGGGTAATTTCAGGCGTTACAAATGGGTTTCCATCACGGTCGCCACCAGGCCAAAATCCTAAATTAATAATAGGGTTCACAATATTATTGCCATCAAAAATATTTTTTTGCAAATATTGCATCATATCACCGATGGTTTGATAAAACACATTTTCGAGATACCAAATTAGACTTACTGCTTCGTCGTAAGGTGTTGGTTTTTCTTTTTTGATGAAAGGTGTTTTGCCTAGTTGTGCCAACAATTGTTTGATTTGCAACAAATCATTTTGGCGAATGGCTTCGGTCAAATCGGTAATAATTCCGAGAACTGAACCTGGGTAAAACTGAGTTGGATGTGCGGTGAGCACGGTTCTTACGCTAAAGTTTTCGAGAAATTCTATCAATTCATCACGCTTGTCTTTGGCTTCTGATTTTTCTTTGATATCGCGTAATGAACCTCTACCTTCTAAATTATTTACAATTGGAAAAGCGGCATCTTCGATTGCATCAAAAAGTACAATTTGGCGTTCTACATATTGAATAAATCGAAACATCAAATCGATTTTTTTGTCTTCGGAAGCGTTGTCTAAATATTTTTCGGCAAAGAAATCTACAATCTGTTTTGGCGACCAATTATTTTTAAAACCTGCATCACAAACTTCAGTAAACAAAGGCAACATAACGCCTGTATTATCGATAGCATCAAAGGGCAACGTGATAAAAACACTGTTGTAGATGTGGTATTTTGATAATACATTTTGGTTGAAACGTTCAATTTTTGGTAAGGTGTACATGGCTAAACAATTTTGACATTACATTATTAAAAAAACCTCATTCGCAAGAGAGAATGAGGTTTAGAATTATATATAAATTAATAGTTCTTAGTCTAATTCTTGAAAAATAGTGTGCATCAAACGCTTTTTGTCGTTGATACTTTCTTCTAAAGAAATCATGGTTTCTGTTCTGTAAACACCTTCAATATCATCAATCATATAAATTACGTCTTTGGCATGCTTTGTATCTCTTGCTCTAATTTTGCAAAAAATATTGAATTTACCAGTAGTAACTGATGCTACGGTTATGTAAGGAATATCATTTATACGTTCTAGAACAAATTTTGTTTGAGAAGTGTTGTTCAAAAAAACACCAATGTATGCTATAAATGCATACCCTAATTTTTCATAATCTAAAGACAGTGAAGAGCCCATTATTATACCTTGATCTTCCATTTTTTTAACTCTAACATGCACTGTTCCTGCTGATATTAAAAGTTTTTTTGCAATGTCAGTAAATGGAATTCTGGTATTGTCAATCAACATGTCCAAAATTTGGTGGTCAACTTCGTCTAATTTAAACTTACTCATAAAATATATTTATTACAATCTAATTATACTATTCAAAGAAGATAAAATTGGTTAACTACTCTCTTTTCCGTTAACTATTCGCCTTTTCTTTCCTAAATAAAAAGTAGCATTTTTATCAAGAACTGGAAAATTATTTTCGCCATCATAATAAGCTTCACCTTTGGCGTCAATTTCTACATGACCAAAATAATTTTCTAAATTTTCTATTTGAGAAATTACTGCCTCAAAAGAGATTTTTTCATCAATTAGAACTTCTTTGAACTGAGCCGCAAAGTTGATAATTTTTTCTTTACCTTCATAATTTATTTTAACATATTTATAAACAAAATCATAAAAAACGACTTTATTTTGCGGAATTTTCAAGTAATCGTTAATTTCATTGAGAACTATATCGTTTTCGTTTAAAAACACAATTCCTGATAGTATTGCAATAAAAATATGTTTTCTTGTGTTTTCTCTTTCGTAATCCTGCGAAAAATGTCCTGCTTCGAAGAGAATTGTTGGCACATTTAAGTACTGAAAAGTGTCGCCAACGCAATTCAAATTAAACGAATCGTCAAATCGACCAACTTGATTGGGAATAAATTGTTGCAGTGTTTTATTCATCGCTACAATAACATTCATCGCTTTTATTCGAACCTCATTGATGTCCCGATTTTCATTAAACGCTGGTGCTAAGAAAGAAATCGTTGCTGGATTTGATGTTTCTCCAACGCCATAAATGGTTCTTTGGTCATGAAGGTTGTAACAATAATTAGGTTGAAAATCATCAAATGTTTTACGCAATGCTACACTTTCGGGTTGAGAAAGATTTTGTGCATCGCGATTTAAATCAATGTCATTAGCGTTTTCTCTAGTGTAAAATTTTGCTCCATCAGGATTGAGCATCGGTAGGATACAAAAGGTAAAATGGTCTAAAATGGATTTACTTTCTTTTGTGTTGGAATGCAAAAAATTAATAAAGTCAAACAGCGCTTTGGTTGTGGTGCTCTCGTTTCCGTGCATTTGTGACCACATCAAAATTCTGATTTTACCGGTACCAAATTGCAGTTTATAAATCGGTTTTCCTAGCACCGATTGCCCAATAATTTCGGCTTGGCATTTTGAAATCAATGGTTTAATATGTTCCAAAGTGATGTATCTTCCAAAAAGACTTTCCTCTTTATACTGTTGATGTAGCGCTAAATAATTCATAAACTAAATTTATGCAAATGTATGTAACGAAAATCATTTGCATAAAAAAACCTTTGATAATAACTACCAAAGGTTTTCACTAACCAAAATGTATAAATCAAATAATTCTTTTAATGTACTAGCTAAACCATAAACTCAAATTTGTTTTTTCATAGCAATTATTCCCGAGCTCGGTTTTGGATATTACACTTGCAAATTTTTTAACTTATTAATTTACGAGAAAACTTTTTGATTGGTTTTAAGCATTAAATCCTCTATCTGAATTTTTGCCTTTTACATCTTTGAAGAATGGTAAAATAGAAACTTCCATATCTTCTTCATAATTACCCGTTACAAATACTGGATTGCCAACCCTGACTTCTTTTTTGCCATAATCAAAAGCTACAGGAATAATTGGCACATTGGCTTTTAGTGCGATATAATAAAATCCTGTCCGGAGTTCGGTTACTTTTTTTCGAGTTCCTTCTGGTGATAATGCTAATCTAAACGTTTCGTGTTTACTAAATATTTCAGCGGTTGC
>JAYVNT010000209.1:0-2054 GCA_043758285.1 Flavobacterium sp. | reverse complement strand
TTTCCCGTTCAGATGCGATTTAATGAATTAATGACAGGAGCAAGACAGGACGTTGTACTCAAAATTTTTGGGGAAGATTTAGATACATTGGCTCTTTATGCTGCACGCTTAGGGAAAATTGTCAATAGTGTTCAAGGAAGTCAAAATTTATTTATTGAGCCTATTACTGGAATGCCACAAATTTTGATTGAATATAACCGAGCAACCATCGCCCAATACAATTTGAATATTTCAGATATCAATAAAGTAATTAATACGGCATTTGCGGGACAGAGTACAGGGTTAGTATTTGAAGGAGAAAAACGTTTCAATTTAATGGTTAAGTTGAATATTGATAAACGAAAAAACATTGAGGACGTTCAGAATTTATTAATTCCAACACCCCAAGGAACCCAAATTCCATTGAATCAATTAGCTAAAATAGAAATCAAAGACGGTCCTAATCAAATTCAGCGAGAAGATGCAAAACGTAGGATTATAATTGGATTTAACGTAAAAGGCAAAGATGTACAAACCATTGTGACTGAATTACAGCAAAAAGTGGATGCCAAAATAAAGTTTCCAACAGGCTATTATCTTACTTATGGTGGAGCTTTTGAAAACTTAAATGCCGCCAAACAACGATTGATGATTGCGGTGCCAGTATCGCTTATTTTGATTTTTATATTGTTATTTTTTGCTTTTAATTCAGTAAAACATGGTTTATTGATTTATACGGCAATTCCACTTTCTGCCATTGGTGGAGTTTTCTTTTTGGCTTTGCGTGGAATGCCTTTCAGTATTAGTGCTGGCGTTGGATTTATTGCCCTATTTGGCGTAGCAGTTTTGATTGGAATCGTATTAATTGCAGAATTCAACCGCTTGCAAAAAGATGGAATAACTGATTTAAAAGAAGTGGTAATAACTGGTGCAAAAGTTCGTTTACGCCCCGTAATGATGACCGCTTTTGTGGCATCTTTGGGCTTTTTACCGATGGCAATCAGTACTGGAGCGGGTGCAGAAGTTCAGCGTCCCTTAGCCACAGTAGTGATTGGGGGATTGATGTTGGCAACATTTTTAACACTTTTTGTACTTCCAATTCTATACATCATTTTTGAAAAAATAGGGCGTTCAAAAACAACTATTACATCGGTAGTTGTGATTCCATTTATAGTGTTTTGCGGAGGATTTAATACTTCGGCACAAGATAAAATCACTTTGCAAAACAGCATTGAAATGGCATCAAGAAATAATTTAATCGTTAAAAATGAGAAAATAAAATCAGAATATCAGGAAATACTTATTAAATCATCCTTAAATATTCCGCAGGCAACCTTTTCGGTGGAAGCAGGTCAAATAAATAGTGCTTACACAGATGTTCGTTTTGGAATTTCTCAATCAATAAGTTTTCCCACTGTTTATACCAACCAAAAGAAATTATTGAATGAAGAATGGAAAACGGCAGTTTTGACGATTGCTTTGAGGGAAATAGAACTAAAGAAAGCGGTAATGCAGATTTTTTATAGCATTGTTCTTTATCGAGAAAAGGAGAAATTACTCATAAAAGCGGATAGTATTTACGTTGAATTTTTATCAAAAACCAATTTGCGTTTAGCAAAAGGGGAAAGCAATATTTTGGAAAATACTACGGCTGAATTACAAAGAGGCAATATTCAACTTCAACTAAAAGCATTACAGCAGGAAATTGAACTGGCAAAATTACAGTTTCAATTATTCTTAAATACGGAGACAAATTATGAGCCTTTGGCAACAAACCCAAAAGTTGATTTTCCAATAAGTCTTGATAGCTCTTTCGTCAATCAACATCCGCTGCTGAAAGTTTTTCAACAGCAAAAAATGATTGCGATGGCAGCTACTACGTTGGAAAAATCAAAATTACTTCCAAATTTAAGTATCGGAATTAACACCATGAGTATGAAAGGAACGGGAGCCGATAATTTAACATATACTGCTTCTAACCGATTCAATTTCGCACAAATTGGCGTTGGAATTCCCCTCTTTGCTGGTTCTCAAAAAGCGAAAATAAATGCTTCCAAAGTGTTCGTAGCTATTAC
>JAYVNT010000208.1:0-2055 GCA_043758285.1 Flavobacterium sp. | reverse complement strand
CTGTCACTTATTCTTAATCATGCAAATGCTCAATGGCAATGGGCAAAGCACTTGGGTGGAGTGGAGAATGATTCCCCAAACATCAAAGTTACTGATAGCAATCTTTATGTTGGTGGCAACTTTATTTTTAATTGTCATCTTGATTCGAATATACTTGTATCGAACGGATATAATGATTTGTTTATCGCCAAGTATGATTTAACAGGCACCAATAGAATTTGGTTGAAGCAAATTGGAAATAACAACTCACCAACAGAATTAGAATATGGTGGCGTAAGTTATATTACGGATTCTGCTTTGTATTGTGTCGGTCAATTTTACAATACTCTGTGGATTGATGGACTATCAATCACGTCGGCTGGAGGAACTGATGCCTTTGTAGCTAAATTAGACCTCAACGGTAATTGTATTTGGTTAAAAAGAGCAGGTGGATTATTAGATGATTTTGCTGGCGCAGTAGCAATTGATAGTTATGGTACTATTTATTGGTCAGAGCATAATTATTCAAGTTCTGCTACTATTGACGGTGTCGGTTTGTTAAAAGGAAGTTCTTTGATAAAACTAGATGGCAATGGAAATGTGCTTTCAGTTAAAAATAATTTTGTACAAGGTGGATATACTCTTGAAGTTAAAATAATTGACGACTTACTTTTTTTTACAGGCGAAACAGAAAATGACACAACTATTGTATTGACGGATACTTTAATTTCAAATAATGTTACAGATGGATTATTAGCTAAAACAGATTTGACGGGAAATTTAATTTGGGCGAAAAGATTTGGAGGTACAACAACAAATGATGATGCTAAATGGTTAGCAATTGACGCAAATAGAAATTTATATTTAACAGGCCGCTATACAGATTCCTTAATAATTGATTCTAATTTTCTTTTTAATTCTAATGAAGACATGTACTTAGCAAAATTTGATAGTTCAGGTATCAATCAGTGGATTCGAGGGAGTCATTCAACAGGAATTTCAGGGGCTAATGCTTATGGAATTGCGATGGACACAGAAGGCAAATTTTATATCACAGGAAGTTTTTCGGGTTCAGCACAATTTGGTGGTTTTAACTTGAGCACAACCAATGATCAAGATATGTTTCTTGCTCGGTACGATGAAAATGGAAATTGTATTGGCGTGAAAAATTTTGGCTCTGCACGAGGCTTTCTTGTGAGAATAACAAGTAGCAATGAAATTTTTGTTTGCGGAGATTTTGAAAACACGGTAACAATTGGTGGAACTACTTTTACAAGTTATGGAATGGAAGATGGATTTATCGCCAAGGCAGATGCTATAACGGCAATTGATGAAGGACGGAGATTAAGTAATTTGGATCTTCTAATTTATACCAATCCCAATCAGGGAACATTCAATATTAAAGTTCCAGAATCAGTTACCACATTTAAAAATACATTGCTACTAATCTATGATTCCTCGGGAAAAGAAATAGCTCGATTTTCATTAGATGAATCAAATGAAAATCCACACTTCGATATTTCTAAAAGTGCCAAAGGTTTGTACACAGTAAAATTAATCCAAGGTGATAAAAGTTACTCAGGAAAGTTAATCGTTCAGTAAATTAAAAGATCGTTGAATTAATTAAATTCTTGAAATCATATTATTTGTTCTATGATGATGGAGGAAAAATTATTCAAACAATATCAATTGATACTGCGGAAGAAAAAATCCACATCGACCTACAATCCGAAGCTAAAGGAATCTATACTGCTTCACTTAGTAATGGAAAGAAAATTTATAGAGGGAAGATTGTCTTTAAGTGAGGGTTTGTAGAAACAGTGTCGGAGCCAGATTCGGTAAATAGGGTTTGCAGATTCAGTTTTAGTTTCAATTTCAGTGATTAGTGTTTGCAGAGTCAGCGATAGATTCAGTAAACAGAGACAGTATAGAGTAAAAAGTGTTTGCAAAGTAAGAGTCAGTAAATAGTGTGTGAAGGTTCAGCAATTTATGCTGTTATAAGAGGCAGGTAAATTTTCCACTTTAAAAAAAAATTGTGATGAAAAATAATTTTAAATTTTTATTTTGCTTGTTAGT
>JAYVNT010000207.1:0-2060 GCA_043758285.1 Flavobacterium sp. | reverse complement strand
CCAAAGCAATCTTTTTTTAGTGAACTTTATGAATAATATTAATGCTTTTCATGATTATCTATTGTTAGAGAAGAACTATTCTCAACATACAGTTGTCGCTTACATAAATGACATAGGTTTTTTTGAAACTTTTTTATCTAGTGAATTTGATGATGATAATTTGATTACTGTCAATTACAATCAGATCAGATCTTGGATTGTATCACTTTCGGATGATGGTATTTCCAATTCATCTATCAATCGAAAGATTTCTTCTTTAAAATCGTTTTATAAATTTTTGCTAAAGACAAAACAACTTGAAACAAATCCTTTATTAAAACATAAAGCATTAAAATCGCCAAAGAAAATTCAAATCCCATTTTCGGAAAAAGAAGTTGATTTAGTTCTAAATCAAATAACTTATCTTGAAGGATTTGAGGGAATTAGAGACAAGTTAATCATAGATTTGTTTTACACGACAGGAATAAGAAGAACGGAATTGATAAATTTAAAAATAAACAATGTTGATTTGTCCAATAATACTATAAAAGTTTTAGGTAAAAGAAATAAAGAAAGAATTATTCCAATTTTACCTATAATTCAAAATCAAGTAAAAAAATATTTTTCAGAAAGAGCAGTTTTACAGAGGATTACAGGCAACGAGTTTTTTTTTCTACTATCCAATGGCGTTAAATTAAACGAATCGTTTGTGTATCGATTAATAAATTATTACTTTAGTAATGTCTCAGAGAAGGTTAAAAAAAGCCCACATATATTAAGGCATACTTTTGCGACACACTTATTAAATAATGGGGCAGATATAAATTCGGTAAAAGAATTATTAGGACATTCTAGTTTAGCATCGACACAAGTATATACCCACAATAGCTTAGCGGAGATTCAAAAAGTGTATACCAATGCTCATCCTAGAAATAAAAAGTAATTTTAAATGTATAATCAATAAAATATTTAATTATGAAAGTAAATGTTCATGCAGTTAACTTTACAGTTGACAAAAAGTTAGTAGATTTTATTCAAGAAAGAGTGGGTAAACTTGAAAAATTTTATGATAAAGTAGTTTCAGCTGACGTTTTTTTAAAAGTTGAAAAGACTAGTGAGAAAGAAAATAAAGTAGTTGAAGTTAAAATTCATGTTCCAGGAGATGATTTTATGGTCAAAAAACAATGCAAAACTTTTGAGGAAGCCATAGAGATTTCGGCTGAATCATTAGAGCGATTATTGATAAAAAGAAAAGAAAAAATTAGAACACATATTTAATGTAATTTTTTTAAAAAAATGTTTTGAATAAATAACAAAAAGATATACATTTGCAGTCCGTTAGAAATAGCGGACTTTTTTTATTGATATTGCCAGCGTAGCTCAGTTGGCTAGAGCAGCTGATTTGTAATCAGCAGGTCGTGGGTTCGAGTCCCTCCGCCGGCTCTTTTTATTGAAATTATGGTTAGGGGAGATACTCAAGCGGCCAACGAGGGCAGACTGTAAATCTGCTGTGTGAACTTCGCAGGTTCGAATCCTGCTCTCCCCACAACTCAATATTAGATAGTAAAACTAAATATTGAATAATTCTGCCGACTTAGCTCAGGGGTAGAGTGCTTCCTTGGTAAGGAAGAGGTCACGGGTTCAATTCCCGTAGTTGGCTCAAAATTAAATTGAAAATTGAACACTAATAATTATATATAACTAAGTTTAAAATTAAGTAAAATGGCAAAAGAAAATTTTAATCGTAACAAACCACACCTTAATATCGGTACAATTGGGCATGTGGATCACGGAAAAACTACATTAACTGCAGCAATCACAAAAGTATTGTCTGATGCAGGTTACTGTCAAGCAAAATCATTTGATCAAATTGATAATGCACCAGAAGAAAAAGAAAGAGGTATTACAATTAATACATCACACGTTGAGTATGAAACTGCTAATCGCCACTACGCACATGTTGACTGTCCAGGTCACGCAGATTACGTAAAGAACATGGTTACAGGTGCTGCTCAAATGGACGGTGCAATTTTAGTTGTTGCTGCTACTGATGGACCAATGCCACAAACACGTGAGCACAT
>JAYVNT010000206.1:0-2061 GCA_043758285.1 Flavobacterium sp. | reverse complement strand
CCTCTATTCCATTTTCAGCTTTAATTAATTCGTCTCGGTTTTCTGCTAAATAATCATAAGGAGTTTTTGTTAGCATTAGTTTAAAGAAAACGGGTGTTAATTCAATTGCCATAAAAAGCAATGTTATAAAAAGCGAAATCCAGAAACCAGCCACTTCATCTGATATTTTTATTCTTTCAAGTAAGCCGTCTAACCCATTTGCAACCTCAACATTTTTCGATAAGGCAATATCTTTTTCAGCTAAAATTTCTTTTCTTTTTTTATCAGCTTCCTTGATTTTATCTCCATTAATTTTGTCAAATCTGTCTAATTCATCATTTATAGCATCTAATTGGTTTTTCAGAGCTTTAGAAAGTGGACCATTTCCGGCATTTATGTTTTTACCTTTCCCCATTAGATTATCTGTATAAGCTTGTTCTACAATTTTTACTCGTTCAATAAGCTTATTTCTTTCTTCACCAACCTTACCTAAATCGCCTTCTACAACCTTTAATCTCTCTTCAAAATTCGCCGTTGTCGTTTTTTCGAACTCTTTTTTAAGTTCCTGTTGTTTTGCATATAACTTATTATCAATTTCTGTTTTGAACATTCTTATTTCTACAGGTTTTGAAATTGTTATTGCAATGATAGCACCCATTAATATCCTGGGAATAGCTCCTTTAAATTCTTCCCATGTGATTTTTTCGGTACCATCACCTTTTCCCGTACTTGTAACAATGAAGCGGTCTATGTTAAAAATTATTAAGCCCCAAATAATCCCGAATACAATTGAAAGAATTGGAACTAATATTTCCTGTGTATGAAAACTTGCGATTGCATCCTTTGTCATTTGTTGAATAGCCTCTTGGTTAAGGGTTGCAAATTTTTCTTTTACGGTATCTAAAGCAGAGCCTCTTGGTGAGAATATCGTATAAAAGGCATAACCTCCGGCAAGTCCTGCCATTGCCCCTGTAGCAAATACAATTCCTCCCAAACACATATATTTTACTTGGTCGCTGTAAGTAGCTTGTTCCAATAGATATTTATCGCCTCCAGCAGCCTTCCATAAAAAACGCATTACTGCGTTTGATTTCGGGGTTATATAGTAATCTCTTTCTTTCATATAAAGTCAGTTTGGTTGTAAGATGAATGATTAATAGCTATTGTGGTTTTAGCGACATTTACTTTTGGAAGATTTAAGAAAGTGTTTTTTCTGTCAAGTTTAATAGGGGCAACAAAAGTCGTTTCCTGATTTATACCTGAAATAATCGTTTTAAAAGATTTTGCTTCTAAAGTTTTTTCAGGCTGAATATTTATGTGATAAATTTTCTTACGAAAAAATCCGTAAACAATTAAGGTAATATTATTTGTTCCAAGATTCTTTAAGTTGAAAACGACTGATTGCTTTTCTGTTGTTTTCTTGAGATTTTTAAAATTATACCAAAGTGCATTTTTAAATTTATAGGATATTATCAAATAGCTTTTGTCGAAAAGATATTTTTTTGAGTAGTCAAGCTGCAAAAGTTTTATCCCTTTTCTTCTTCTGAAAAGCATTGTCAAAAATTTGGCTATAACGGAAACTATAAATTTTAGTTTGTATGCAATAGGTTTAAAGTAGTCGGAGAAGTAGAAGGGATTCTGCATTAAGATGTGTCAATTTAAAAGATGGTTGTGAATTTGCAGAGTGGTTGCTGTGCGTCTGGGCAAAAACAAATGTGCTGCATTTGTGTGTCGGCTTGTGCGTTGGCTTTGCAGCTCTTTTGTTTTTGCGAAGCGTGGGCTTGTATTGTCATTTTAGTTGTTTTGGTCACCCTTGAAGTTACGAACTGTCGCCATAGCATGACGCCTTACGTTCGAGTATTGCCGCAGGGCTGGTATTCGATGCTTGTCCTGCCCGGTTATGAAGCTAAATTATTAACTAAAAGATAAAATTAAAAACAAATGAAAAATAGAATTACGTCCGCCGGAACCGCTGCACAAAAAAGCGATGCAGCCGAAGTACCAACGTCCAGCCAGTCTTGCAGCAATACTTTTGTTGGGCGAAGTTTTAATTTAAAGATTTAAGATTGTCGTATTGGTCAG
>JAYVNT010000205.1:0-2062 GCA_043758285.1 Flavobacterium sp. | reverse complement strand
ACATAACATATATAGGACAAGGAATTGGTTATACTCAAGGAATTGGAATGTCCTATGAAGTTGACTTTGATACTTTTAAAGAATTGGTAAACAAGATTTTTAAAAAAGCTAAACTGGATAGAGTAGTAGTTCCGCCTGCCAATATTAAAGTCGAAGGATCTTTAATTCCTGATGATGCCGTACCCACAACGCCCGAAGATAAGGACAAGAAAAAAGACTCTCCAAAGCCAAATCAAAACGCAATTCCAACAGAGGATTAGTGGTCAAATCTTCCTTTAAAATTTATAATTAAAAAAACTTATCAACGAAAACGATTGAATTTTCGCTGTTTTATCAATATAATAATTCTAGGGACTAAAAAATAGTTCTTGTTTGCTAATTTTACATTTTAATACACAAAAAATGGCTAAATCCATAAAAAAAATTGGAGTACTAACTTCAGGAGGAGATTCTCCGGGAATGAATGCAGCCATACGATCAGTGGTTAGAACTTGTGCCTATCACAACATTGAATGCATTGGTATTTACAGAGGTTATCAGGGAATGATAGAAGGCGATTTTAAAGAAATGGGAGCACGAAGCGTTAACAATATTGTTAATAAAGGTGGAACAATTTTAAAATCGGCGCGTTCCAAAGATTTCATGACGGTTGAAGGCAGACAAAAAGCCCATCAAAATTTAGTGAATGCTGGTATTGATGCATTAGTGGTTATTGGTGGGGACGGAAGCTTTACTGGTGCAGAAATTTTCAATAACGAATTTGGTTATCCAGTAATGGGAATTCCGGGTACGATTGATAACGATATTTTTGGAACCAGTCATACCTTAGGATTTGATACGGCTTTGAATACGGTAGTGGAATGTATTGACAAAATTCGTGATACTGCTAGTTCGCACAATAGACTTTTCTTGGTAGAAGTTATGGGAAGAGATGCTGGTCATATTGCTTTGAATGCCGGAATTGGAGCAGGAGCAGAAGAAATTTTAATCCCAGAACAAGATTTAGGTTTGGAACGTCTTTTAGAATCGTTACGAAAAAGCAAAGCAGCAGGAAAGTCATCAAGCATCGTAGTTATTGCCGAAGGCGATAAAATAGGCAAAAGCGTTTTCGAATTAAAAGACTATATAGAAGAAAATATGCCCGAATATGATATTCGTGTTTCTGTTTTGGGTCACATGCAACGTGGCGGTTCACCATCTTGCTACGACAGAGTTTTAGCATCACGACTTGGTGTAAAAGCAGTAGAATCATTATTGGAAGGAAAATCAAATTATATGGTTGGAATTTTAAACGATAAAGTGGCGCTAACACCATTAGAAAACGCCATCAAAGGCCATTCAGAAATAGATAGAGAACTACTTAGAGTTTCGGATATCATGTCCACTTAAAAAGTGGATTCGGTTATTTGGTTATTCGGTAATTCGATGACAAAACAAATAACCAAATTAGCAAATAACCAAATTAATATAAAATAATAAAATGTCAAAAGTAAAATTAGGAATAAACGGTTTCGGGAGAATTGGAAGAATTGTATTCAGAGAAACCTATAATAGAGGTAATGTAGAAGTAGTAGCCATCAACGATTTATTGGATGTAGATCATTTGGCTTATTTATTAAAATATGATTCAGTACACGGTCGTTTTGCAGGAAAAGTAGAAGTGAAAGAGGGTCAATTATTTGTAAATGATAAATTTATAAGAGTTACGGCTGAACGAGATCCAAAACTAATCAAATGGGATGACAAGGATGTTGATGTTGATGTAGTGGCAGAATGTACCGGTTTCTTTACTACCATTGATACGGCAAATGCACACATTGATGGTGGTGCCAAAAAAGTAATCATTTCAGCACCATCGGCGGATGCGCCAATGTTTGTAATGGGAGTAAATCACTTTGAAGCAAAAGCTACTGATACCGTGGTGTCGAACGCATCTTGTACCACAAATTGTTTAGCACCATTGGCTAAAGTAATCAATGATAACTTCGGGATTGTGGAAGGTTTGATGACTACAGTTCACGCTTCAACATCAACACAAATGGTGGCTGATGGACCCTCTAAA
>JAYVNT010000204.1:0-2063 GCA_043758285.1 Flavobacterium sp. | reverse complement strand
TTAAATTCATAGAAAATTGACTCATCCCAATAATTTTAGTACAAAACTAAATAGTTTGTACTGAATGGACAAAATTGTTTTGGTTTAATTATTTCGATATGTTTTTTTAAATCTTCAAAGCTGATAAACTTCCGATCAATGTAGTACCCTGGCTGGCTTCCTTTTATTGTTTTGATAATTTCGGTGGATGTTTTTGTGTTTATTAATTTTTTGCATTCCGTCCAAACATAATATGGCTTATCTTTTATTTGCCATTTTGCATAATATGTAACCGATATTTTCATTGATTATCAATATTTAAATGGTGGCAATGGTGCGGCTATAAGTGAGTTATAAGCCATTGGACACCCAGCAGACACAACCGAAATTTGGCTCTGTTTCTATCTCATCCACATATCCACCATCCCAACCTGTTTTTATATCTATTGTAATTAAATCATTACCTTTTAATTCACTGCATATCCCTGCCGTTTGCCAATCGTATTGCGTTTTTTTAGTCCAAAATTTGCAGGACAAACAACGGCTTATAACATTGGGTTTGGCAATAGTTTGGCTTGACGTTAAATCTTCGGCAGTAGGTTCGCTACTCAAATTCAGTTCCAGCTTTGGTTTCATAATTAAACTGTTAATTGTTATTTGTACTGTTGTTAATTGTTTGGCATTTGTTCCGGTCGGAAGGAATACTAATTCCAACCCATCGCCAAGCCCTGTCCGTTATATGCAACCTTAGAGCAACTCCCTAAGTGTGCCTTCAGTTTTATACCTTTTGACAGCGTTTTCAAATATGGTTGTACTTGCCTCTAATCCGACAAATTCAAAACCTTTCTTTGTTGCTGCTATTGCGGATGATGCTGAACCTAAATGAGTATCTAAAATCTTATCGCCAGGCTTTGCAAAATCTTCCATAATTCGTTTGTATAGGTTTACAGGCTTTTGGGTTGGGTGTATTCGCTTTTCCTTATTTTTCATATCTGATTGCATCATACCACTCCACAAGTATCTGTAAACTATTGCAGGTCTATCAAACGAAGTCCAAGCCGTTTCACAATCTGCAAAATCATTGCTGTATTTATCTTCTGTTTTCTTATCCCAAACTATGTAACATTTACAACTGCTTAAATACTCAACATAATAATTCCAGCCCCAAATAATTTGATTTTTGCTTACTCTTTTTAGTTCTTTAAAGTAACTGCTATCAGGTACGCATTTATCCCAATCTGTATCAAATTGGCTGTAATCATTTCTTTTTGCTACACCACCATTAACCGACTGTGTAAAATTCATAGAGCCAATATTAATTCCGTAAGGTGGGTCAACTATTGCTAAGTCAAAAGCATTATCAGAAAGCCCTTTCATATATTCCATACAATCAACATTGTGCAACGACAAAAAAGGCTGCATATAACATTGGGTTTGCTGCAATGCAGGCTTGACGTTCTTAATCTCATCTTCAGTAATTCTAATCATCTTTTTGTTGTTATTTGAACATTTGTAATTCTAATTCCTGCACTGACAGCAAGCCCTGTCCGTTAGCTGCAATACGCAGACACCCTGCTAACGGCAATTTCAAAATACTTTTCGTCCTTCTCTATTCCTATAAAATGACGACCTGTTTTTTTTGCCGCACAACCAGTCGTTCCACTTCCCATACAGTTATCTAAAACAGTTTCCCCTTCATTGGTGTAGGTTTTGATTAGATACTCCATTAAATCTATTGGTTTTTCTGTTGGGTGCAAAACATCGGCATTGTGATTTTTAAACTCTAAAATATTTGTTGGGTAATTTTCAAACTCAATCACTCTTTCAGTTTGGTGGGAAGGTCTTGAAAAATTAACGCCATCACTACCTTTATACTTTTGTGGTCTTTTCCAAAGTTTATCTGTTTTTAATAAACCTTGTGGGTAATACTTCATATTGTTTTTATTCCCGTTTGAAGTTTTGCCTTTAGAAAAAATACAGATATCTTCAAAAGCCTTTAATGGCTTTATCTTAGCATTTACAAACCCACCAGGGCGGCTTTTTTTCCAAATCCAAGTATATTTAAAAAGTTCTAAATTAGAGTT
>JAYVNT010000203.1:0-2064 GCA_043758285.1 Flavobacterium sp. | reverse complement strand
TTTTTTAGCGAATAGTTATATTCCCCATTTAGAATTTGGGTAACATAACTTTTCCCAACCCCTAATCTGCCAGCTAATTGAACATTGTTAATTTTTTCTTTTTTCATATAATTCTTAACTTGATTATAAAAATCAAGTTGAGCTTCTTGAAACCAGTATTCTGGCATGCCTAAAATTTCAGATTGTTCAATCATATTTTATAAATTTAAAAATTCTTTTTTTAGGGCTCTCATTGAGGCAATGTCTCTTTTTTGATCTTGCTTTTCACCTCCGAAAAACAAAAGGTATCCGTCTAAATAAAGTGAAACATATACTCTAATACCATTTTTTCTAATTTCAAAATCAATGATTTTATAATAGCCTTTTAAACTAGCAAATAACTTTGCAGGTGCTTCACACTCATTTATTTTATACTTAGAAACATTGTTTATAATAACGAAAATGCTACCTATTTCAGATTTTCTATTTCCCGACCTTTTTAGTCCGTCAATATAATCATCAAAAAGGCATTTGTCGTTTTTTATCAACTTGTAAAATGGAGTTTCGCCAGTAACCTTAAGTTTTTCTACGTCAAATTTACTCATTATTGTTTAGTTATAACTAAACTCTTAAAAAATAGTTGGACTTTGACAGGTAAGTTACTTATTTAGATTGACAAGGTGCTATTTGTCAGATTTTTTCTTAGCCCGGTCGGACACAATTCGTTTAATCGGAGTATAGCTATCCAATGATTTTTTAAGTACCCCGTGCAGGTTTATAGCTCCGCATTCATACTTCTCTACAAGTTGCTTGTCTGTTAGCCCTTTGTTTTCTTTCATGCTTTATAATAAACGCTTAAACAGTGTAAAAAGTTTAGTTAGCGATTAAATTCTTGTAAGTTACTCTCTTTTCAGCGCGAAGCAAAGAAACGGTAAATCTTTCTGTTTCTGTTATTTCACGTGAATTATAGCTGAAAGAAAATTCATCGCAATACTTGTTTAGGTGCTTAGGGCTTACTTGATGGTAAATCCCATAAATACCACGTTTTAATAATGACCAAAACCCTTCTATGCCGTTATTGTGATAACCTAATTCGTTCTTGTACTCACTGCTTTTGTGATTTACAACTTCGTGCTGAAAGTCTTTATTTAAGCCATTATAGCCATTCCATTCATCGGATACTACAATAGAACCTTTTAATACCATTTCGTTAATGATAGGCTTTAAAGTAGTTCCTTTTGTGTCGGCTATTACCTTAGTGAATACTTGGTTGCCATTTTCAATCATTCCAAATACTGGCGTTTTATCCTTTACACTTCTTCCTTGGGCGTTATCAACCTTTTTAGAATTGTGCTTGTTTTTATTTTTACCTCCTACAAAAGTTTCATCAAGTTGTATAATTCCTTCAAATTTAATATCAGTTTTATGAGCGAAATTTACACGTAAACGACTTAAAACAAACCATGCAGATTTTTGAGTAATTCCTAAATCTTTACCTAACTGGATGCTGCTAATACCTTTTTTGTGAGAGGTAAAAATATAGATTGCAATAAACCATTTACGAAGCGAAACGTGTGAACCCTCAAACATAGTACCTACGGTTACAGTAAAGCGTTCCCGGCAGTCTTTACATTTGTAAAGGCCATTAAACACACCCTTTATATTTAGCTTGTAATGGCTCTCATTAATAGAACCACAATGAGGGCATACTGGCGTACCGTTCCAACGTAAATCCTCTAAGAATAAACGACAAGCGTTATCATTAGGTAACACTTCTAACATCTGATAGAATGATTTGAAAGTGGTTGATTTTGTGGAGGTTTCCATATCTTTGTCTTATTATACATCAAAGATAAATAAAAGAATTGGTACATCCAAATATATAGTTACCTTAATTTAAATAACTGAATCGGTATCAAATATTGAGCAGTGGAATACCTTTTATGAAATATTAGGATTGTGGTTAATTGTAAAATCACTTCCTTATTAGCTAGGTTTGAATGTACCGATGGTAACTCAACATTCTGTTTGCATCAGCCAGATAAGTTAGCTAAAGCTTCTGGGACTTGGATTGCTGAAATGTTT
>JAYVNT010000202.1:0-6619 GCA_043758285.1 Flavobacterium sp. | reverse complement strand
TCTATTTCACCACAGAAAACGATTTAGTAACCACGTCTTTTCCGGAAGTTTTAATCAGTCGAAGCGAATAATTGCCCGTTTTTAAACTTGAAATATCAATTTGAGAATCCGAAGTACTATGTTGCTTTTCATATTTGATGTTGCCAACCAAATCCGAAATTGTTACTTGATAACTTGGATCAACTTTCGCCGATGTAGAAGCCAATGCCGGGTTATTATCAACTACACTCAAACTTAATACGTTTTGTGCAGGGTTTGGGCTGATAGCAACCTTCATGTATGAAGGACAACTTGTGCCAAACTGAACAAAGTTCGATTGAGTTGTGGGTGCACTAATTCCACATCCGTTTGTATAAGTTTTAGATACTTGAAAAGTAAAAGAACTTTGAATTGGATAATTAGGTAATACGAAATCAGCATAATTATTAGCTGTCCCACCCGGATAGATATTTCCACAAATTTCCATCACGGTCAATATTCCGAACGTCAAATCCCACATTGACATTCAAATCAAATGGTAAACCTTTAGGTAATCCGGAATCGCACTTCTGCCAGCAACGTCGAATAATTGTTGGTTTGAACCCGTTAATAAATTGGCAGTTATAGCGTCGGGTCGCAAATCGTTGTAATTAGCATATAAGATCGAAACAGGTATTGAACTGCCTTTATCGTAATTCGCAACAGTTGTGTTTATATCCTTTAACTGCGGAATAACAGGAGTGCTCGAGCCGACATAACTTGTGAGCAATGAACCATAGAGCATTCGCCAGTTGTCCATATCCACTAAAGTTGTATCTGCTAAAGTAACGCCATTGAATCTATCTAAAGCCAGAAATGTATAACCACTTTCTTTCAGAAATTGGGTGGATACTTGCGATTTATTAACGTTTTGAAAAACGGCATCCATTTTTGCTCTGAACGTAGTTTGAGACAAAAGGCTTTGCGCGCTCAGTAGTAAAACTAAGAAGGATAACAGAAATCGAATAGTGAAATTTTTCATGAAAATAATTTTTTAAAAAATGAAAAAAGTTTATTGTAAAAAAATATAGGTATAGCAGTTACTATTCGCTTTAAGCCCTAAGCTTTAAGCCAACGAATTGTAACTAATTACTTCGCAGTAGGCAAATTCTCCCCCTGCCGAACATCGTGCACAACGTTCGGGCAAGGCTAAAAGCTAACTGCTAAAAGCTAATTATTAACTGCTAAAATTTTAAATCAAATCGTCCGTCGGTAATTTTCAAAGTATCACAACTTGTTTGTTTAATAGTAGCATAGAATGTTCCGGATATAATTCGTGCACTTTGGTCTAACCTTGTAATACTTAATTTACCCGAACAATAAAAATTAGGAGTAGTGTCTAAGAAACTACCTGTATTATATCTTCCACATAGCCCAAGTTTGGTATCATAAACCATATAGTCAAGACCATATTGATGATAATTTTTAATATTATTTACATTTCTCTCTTTAAATGTCATTAAAGAGTCTGCACCAAGAATTAACATATCAGTTTCATTTACACCATCAAGATATCTCCCTCCTACAATTGAAAGATTACCGTTATTGTAAGTCGGATCAAACTCCCAACGTGTTGCAGGCTTGGTGCTTAGAAATTCGTAATTTGCATTTTTATACTTCCAAACCACGCCATTAATTTTGCAAGCAAAAGTACCTGCACCTGTTTGTGTTTCGGGCGGTAGGGTATCGTCAGGGTTTGTGCTGGTTTTACTACAGTGTGTTGTTGTTGCACTTACAATAATAAGCAACACATAAAAAATTTGTTTAAGCATAATTAGAGTTTTTGTGTGAAGAAATAGAAAACGTATTTTGAGCCATAAATAAGAATTTAAAAGTGAAAGAAAATATTTTGAATTGTGGTGTTAAACAAAAGCGATTTTAATATTTTTTTAAATGAGAGTTTGAAAGCTGTTTTGAATAAGTTTGTTGCTAACTGCTAACTGCTAAAAGCTAAAGTCTAACTGCTAATATTTTACATCAAAGCGTCCGTCTGTGATTTTCAACGTGTCACCACAGCCAAATTGGTAAATAGTACAATTAAATGTTCCGGAAACAATTTTTGCCGACTGATCAAAACGGCTAATAATCAGTTTACCTGAACTAAAAAATTGTTTACTAGTGTCGAGAACTCCAGCAGAACTAAAATCTTGGCATTGACCTTTTGCGTTTAAAAAATTTGAATATTTAATTATGTAACTGACACCAAAATTTGGGTTAATAATTTTTTCTTTGAATAATGGTAGAGAATCCACACCTAGGGTTAAAAGATTAGCTGCAGTCTTACCATCCGAGTAATTCCATCCATCAATTTCAAGAAAACCACCCCAACGATTTGGGTCGTATCTAAAAACTGTTCTCGGTCGCGTATCTAACCACTGGGGGGCAGGGTCTTTCCATTGCCACACCACGCCATTTATTTTGCAAGCAAAAGTGCCTGCGCCTGTTTGCGTTTCGGGTGGTAAACTATCAGGGCTTATTGTGCTTGTTTTAGTGCAGTGTGTTGTTGTTGCGCAAACTAAACACAGTGCAGCATAAAAAAAATACTTCAACATAATGTGCATTTTAAGTGTGAAGAAATATGAAACACATTTTGAACCATGTACAAGAATTTAAAAGTGAAAGAAAATATTTTAAATGTGGTGTTAAACAAAAGCCGTTTTAATATTTTTTTAATTTTGGGTTTGTAAGCTGTTTTGAATAAGTTTGTTGAAAAATAACTGCTAATATTTTAAATCAAATCGTCCATCTGTAATTTTCAAAGTATCGCAACTTGTTTGTTTAATCGTAGCGTAAAATGTTCCAGAAATAATTCTTGCCGCCTGATCTAACCGAGTAATAGTTAATTTACCAGAACTATAATAATTAGGAGTAGAGTCTATTAATCTAGTTGTACTATATCTTTCACAAAGCCCAATTTTTGTATCATAAATTGTATAGTCCATAGCGAAATGAAATTTTCCAATATTATTTGAATTCCTTTCTTTAAATGTATTTAAAGAGTCCGAGTAAAGGGCTAACAAGTCAGTTTCATTAACTCCATCTAAATATCTCACTCCTCGAATTGAAAGATCACCGTTATAGTAAGTTGGGTCAAACTCCCAGCTTGTTTTAGGTTTAGTGCTTAAAAATTCGTAATTTGGATTATTATACTTCCAAACCACACCATTAATTTTGCATGCAAAAGTGCCAGCACCTGTTTGTGTTTCGGGTGGTAAACCATCGTCAGGGTTTGTGCTGGTTTTACTACAGTGTGTTGTTGTTGCACAGATGAAACATAGTGCAGCATAAAAAAAATACTTCAACATAATTTGTATTTTAGGTGTGAAGAAATAGAAACCGTGTTGTGAACCATATACAAGAATTTAAAAGTGAAAGAAAATATTTTTATTGTGGTGTTAAACAAAAGCCGTTTTAATATTTTTTTAATTTTGGGTTTGTAAGCTGTTTTGAATAAGTTTGTTGAAAAATAACCGCTAGTATTTTAAATCAAATCGTCCATCCGTAATTTTTAAAGTGTCGCAACCTGTTTGTTTAATTGTAGCGTAGAAAGTTCCAGAAATAATTCTCGCAGACTGGTCTAACCGAGTAATTGTTAATTTACCCGAACTATAAAAATTAGGAGAAGTGTCTATGGAGCTACCTGTATTGTAACTTTCACATAGCCCAAGTTTGGTATCATAAACCTCATAATCAAGGGCGAATTGATAATAATGTTCAATATTATTTCTATTCCTTTCTTTAAATGTCATTAAAGAGTCTGATACAAGGTTTAAAAAATCAGTTTCATTTACACCATCTAAATATCGCACTCCTCTAATTGAAAGGTAACCGTTATTGTAAGTTGGTTGGAACTCCCAACTTGTTACAGGTTTAGTGCTTAAGAATTCGTAATTGGGTTTGTTGTAGTTCCAAACCACGCCATTAATTTTGCAAGCAAAAGTGCCTGCACCTGTTTGTGTTTCGGGTGGTAAACCATCTGGGCTAATTGTACTGGTTTTACTACAGTGTGTTGTTGTTGCACAGATGAAACATAGTGCAGCATAAAAAAAATACTTCAACATAATGAGCATTTTAAGTGTGAAGAAATAGAAAAAATATTTTGAACCATATACAAGAATTTAAAAGTGAAAGAAAATAATTTGTGTGGTTTTAACAAAAGCCGTTTTAATATTTTTTTAAATGGGGGTTTGTAAGTTGTTTTGGATAAGCTAACTGCTAAAAGCTAAAGTCTAACTACTAATATTTTACATCAAATCGACCGTCTGTTATCTTTAATGTGTCACAACCAAATTGTTTAATCGTCGCATAAAATGTTCCAGAAATAATTCTAGTAGTTTGGTCTAATTTAGTTATTAACAGTTTTCCAGAACTTGAATAATTTTTAGTTGTATCAAGTGAAGTAGTTTTATATGAATCGCATTGATTCACTGTTGCTATGAAGTTGTTATAAACTATTCCAAAATTGTAGCCATTATAGTTATTTATGACTTTCTCCTTTAAAATTAGCAGTGAATCTGCTTGCAGAAATAAAAGGTCAGTAGAATTAATCCCATCAGGGTATCTTAAGCCACTTATTGATAAATAGCCCCCCATATTAGATTTATCAAACTCCCAACTTGTTACAGGTTTTGTGCTTAAAAATTCGTAATTTGGATTATTGTATTTCCACACCACGCCATTAATTTTACAGGCAAAAGTGCCTGCACCTGTTTGGGTTTCGGGTGGTAAACCATCTGGGCTTATTGTGCTGGTTTTAGTGCAGTGTGTTGTTGTTGCACATGTTAAACACAATGCGGCGTAAAAAAAATACTTCAACATAATTAAAGTTTTAAGTTTGAAAAAATAGGGTTTGAAATACAATTTGTGAGCAATAGCATAAGCGTTTAATTTTTAAAACATGAAGAAATAGAAAACCGTTTTTAGAACCAAGAGCAAAAATCGAATGTGTCAAAAAATATCTTAAATTTGGGTTTCAAAAATTGTTTTAATGTCTTTTACAATCTTATTGTAAAGTTGGTAAGGATTTTTCAGTTAATTTTTGCGCATTTTACTAAAATTATATTTTTATTTATAGCATTTCAGTAAATTTAGATTTTTTGCAACTTTTTGTCGTTGGACTAATTATATTTAAATAATTAAACTTAATTTTCAATCACATAAATATCCCAAATTAATTATGCCAGAAAATTCGGAACTTCAATCCTATATTTTTGAAAGCTTAAAACCTTATTTTAAAAACCAAGCTGAAGTGGTTTCAGCTCTGAAAGATCTAATTCATTTAACCCAAGATGGTGTTTATAGGCGTTTACGTGGCGAATCTTATTTGACCCTTGATGAGATTGAAAAAATTGCCATAAAATATAAAATTTCGCTGGATGCACACGTTTTTAGAAATACAGACATTGTCTCTTTTCAATTTAATCCTTTTGTGAAAACAATAAGAACTTATGACGATTATATGAATGAGCTTTACAACGCTGTAAAGCCGTTGAGTCAGTTAAAAGCGTTAAAGCTAAAATGTGCTGCGTCAGAATTACCGTTGTTCTATTTTTTATCTTCGCCGCAGCTTTTTGCTTTTAAAATGTTTGTTTTTGCGCGTTCTGTCTGGAATTTTGACAATATTAAGAAAGAGAAATTTTCAATTTCTCTAATTTCGCAGAAAACACAAGAAAAAGCAAATGCTATTTGGGATACTTATAAAGTGCAAAACACGATTGAAATGTGGGATTTAAATATTTTAGATAGCACGCTCAATCAAATAGAACACTATTTTCTGACAAATGTATTTCTAAACAGAACAGACGCTTTGGAATTATGCGATTCACTGCTTGAGTTAATAACAGATTTAGAAACGATGGTTTCAGAAGGAAAGAAATCGAGAGCAGAGAATGTGCCGGAGGATAGTTTTATACTGTATCATAATGAAATAATTCATACAAATAACACTATTCTGATTGAATCAGACAGCCATAAAATTGTATATTCTACTTTCGTTAGTCCTGATTTTATGCGAACAACTGATAGACGTGTAGTTGAGTACAAACAAAAATGGTTCAATGATATTATTTCAAACAGTACACAAATAAGTAAGCAAGGCGAAAAAATTAGAAACTATTTTTTCGGTTATCTTTACAAAAAAATAGCCCATTTAAAACAGAAGATTAAATAAAGCGCAAAAAATTAATAAAGTTTATAAGGTTAAAAAATGTATTTCGCAAAAAAACTTTGAGAAAACTTTGAAATTTTGTTTTTTTGTGCTGAAAAAAATCAAGGATTTGAATTTTGAATTTGTGTATTCATCAAAGAAACTTCAATTCGCGATTCAAAAACTCATTCACATAATGTCGTCTCCCATATCAGGTTTTTCAAAACTTAGCAAAGCTGAAAAAATTCAGTGGCTACGCCTAAACTATTTGCCTACTGTTTCTGATAAAATATTAGAACAATTTTGGAGTTCCGATATCAATTTTCAAAACGTTTTCGATAATTTTTCTGAAAACACTGTCAGTAATTTTCATTTACCGTTCGGTATTGCACCCAATTTTTTAATTGATGGCGTGCTGTATGCCGTTCCGATGGTGACAGAAGAAAGCAGCGTTGT
>JAYVNT010000201.1:0-2068 GCA_043758285.1 Flavobacterium sp. | reverse complement strand
TTGTTGGCTGCCACGTTGGGTTTTACGCTATGTCGAGAAGCCCATAACGAAAGCGGAATTATTTTTTTTGCCGTAAGTATGACTATTCGTTTGTGCAGGGCTTCTTGCAACAATAAAGCAAATAATGCTGTAAAGCCGCCAAACTTAATAGTAGTTTGGTATTGTGAAAATAATGGATAATATTCCGTGTTTTTACTTTTGTTTTGAATAATGATTGACGGCAATCCTGCATTCATTAACTGTAAATTAATAAGCACCCTACCCATACGTCCGTTTCCGTCAACAAAAGGGTGAATGGTTTCAAATTCTGCGTGAAAGTGTGCTATTGTATCTAAAAAATAGCTGTTCGTTTTTTTATTGTAATCATCTACTAACTCTTGCATCAAGGTAGATACAAATTGCGGGTTTGCTCCTAAGTGATTGCTCACACGCACCCACTCTTTGCCACTACGAAAACGCCCTGCAACGCTGTCGTCAATATGTGTAAGCAAGGTTGTGTGTAAATCCAAAATGAGTTTGATATTGAGTTTATGTTTGGTTTTTTCAAGAAGGGTTTCGGTAATTTTTGCCAAATTTTTTGCCTCATATATTTCACGTACACTTATTTTGCGGTTCAGCGTGTCGCCTGCCAATATTTTTTCGGTGTCTTCCAAGGTAAGCGTTGAGTTTTCTATGGCGTTTGAGTTGTAAACCATTTCGGGAATTTCGGCAAGGGCTATTTCTTTCAGAAGGGCTTCGTTGCCTTTTGTCAATGCAGCGTAGCGGTTTTGCAGCGCTTCTATTCGGTCTATTGTTATTTGATTTATCATATCTCATCAGCAACTTATCGTGAAAAATATAACAAATGTACTGTTTTTCACGATAAATTTAAAGCGCTTATACAAACATTTTTTGCAACAACCCTTTTTTCCATGCCTGCATTTTTTCTATTACAATATCGTTGTGTTTTATTTTATCGTCTATCGCAGATAGGAAATTGGCGATGTGTGTTTGTTCGTTTATTGATGGAACAAATACTTTCGGATTCAGCAAGTATGTCTAACTTTGAAAAAATTTATGTGCAACTACAGTATAAACTGTTGAGAGGAAAAAATATGTGAAAATTGTTATTGAGTTTCTGTATACTTGTAGGTAATGTTTTGAGTCTTTATTTAAGTTGGGGAATTTGAAAATTTGCACACAAGTAAAAGTATAAAAGTTTTATAAAAATTCTAATGTTCAATTACTTCCATCCACCCCACTTTTACCAACCCCCATGTTGGTGGCAAGTTGGAGTAATTATTTTCCAAGTTTATTATAGCCTAATCCAATAGCTATTGCTTCTAAAGCTGTCGGATATTCGTCCATAGATGAGATAACAAAAGCAGTTTTTATTAAATCATTTTGTTCTGCTTTCAAAGCAATTATTAAAGCTTCATAATTGGTTAATTTGTATTCTTCTTTCAAATCTTTTACTAAATTTCTAATGTCTGTTGCAATTCTAATTGGATACTTTCTACTCATTTTTGTACTTTTAATTGTTATGGATAATCAATATACGGTCTATTTGAAAAAGGATTACAATCATTATATCTTTTTACTGTCAATTTAATTGCTTTCAAAAAGTTGTACTTTCTAAATGATAAGATACAATAGTTTGAACAAGTTGGATGGTGCAAACATTTAGAATATTTTCTCCGCTTTGTTTTTTGATATAACTTAACTAATAAAATAAAAAATAAATTGATTGGATTTTTCAATATTTTTTCTATGGTTTATGGCTTAATTCAGAATATGTTTTTCTAATTTCAAAGCATTTCTCTTTTGTTGGAATAGGAATCGCAATTGTACCACCTGATGTACTAATTCTTAATTGAAAAACTTTTTTTTGTTTGCATCCGCTGTTTTCTTGTCCTTCAGAAACCTCTATGAATGAAATTTTGTCAAATGGTAAGTCTCCATCTTTTTCTACGAAATTTTCAATTTTCCCTACTGCTGAAGAAATTTTTGTTTTGTACATAACTCGACGGTCTGTTAAAGCTAGCCAATAATTTTCTTTCTTTCCTTCTTCGCCACAACCACCTTTAAG
>JAYVNT010000200.1:0-2069 GCA_043758285.1 Flavobacterium sp. | reverse complement strand
ATTCTGCCCCCTGTTCTTTTAAATATTTGTTCTTATTTAACGGATCAAGTTAGTAAAATATAAACATAGGATGAGGTTTGGCGTTATGGCGGCTTGACGGATGTAACTTCAGCTTTTGGTTTTTCAATTTTGCGTTCCGTCCCTTCGTGACGTAACGCAACCCGTCATTTGTATTATATTTGAACAATATAACAAAACCAAGTTGCGGTTATCGGCTGACGGATAAATCCGTCGCCACAAACGCCAAGCCTTTTTTGTTGGGCGTAAGCTTATGTGACAGTCTCTACTTCTTATGAGATTTTTTTGGAATTATTTTTTTTATTTGACTTTCTAAGACCTGAATGTTATTATCACTTTCAATTTGCTTTAGATTTGCAGAATAAATATCAAATTGCTTTTCAGCTATTTCTGCAGCTATTTCCTTACTTATACGACCAGCATCAAGCAAAATCTCTTTTTCATTTATTGTGAGAATATCATTTAGTTTTTTTATCCAGTCAGACATATACATTGCTTTTTTTGCATTTGCTTGGGTTTCTGCGAATGCTAAATATTGTTCAACTAATAAATTCAATTCAGTTAATTCTTCTTTTGATAAATAGTTTTTTGCAATACTTACGTCTGACTTACGAATTCTATCTGATTTCCAATTGGTAAGCCCTAAATCTTTTTTGTTAGCATCAACTCTTTTTACAATTAATTCAGCAGCAGTATGGTGATGCACAGCCCAATGAAGCTTATTCTGAATGGTAGCATAAAATTTTTTAGTAGCCTCAGCCTTGGGGTCATAATCAATGCTTGTTACATATATATCTTTTACTTTTTGATAGAATATTGCTTCAGAACTTCTAATGTCCCTAATCCTGTTAATTAGTTCATCAAAATAGTTCATTTGACTACCAGACTTTAGGCGTTCATCATCCATTGTAAAACCCTTAACTAAATATTCATTAAGTCTTTGAGTTGCCCAAATTCTAAATTGCGTTCCGATATGACTATTTACTTTGTAACCAACAGAAATAATAATATCTAGATTGTAAAAAAGAATATTCCTTGAAACTTCTCTATTTCCTTCAACCCCAACTTGTGCAAAATTTGCACAAGTTGAATTTTTATTCAATTCACCAGTTTCGTAAATCTTTTTTATATGTTTGGTTATTGATGTTCTATCAGTTTGATATAAAACTTCCAACTGCTTTTGAGTAAGCCAAACACTTTCATTGTCTAACTTAACTTCTATCTTTGTGTTTCCTTTTTCTGTTTGGTAAATTACAATTTCACTTTCCATATTATTTATACAATATTTTTATCTTTACTTAATTTATTTCTCTTTTTAAATTTATACACTTTTTGCCCATCAATATTTTCTTCTGTTATATCATAAACGATAGCAGAATTTGTATAATCAATTTTTAAATTATCAAATAGCACTTTTGTATTGACATAGTAATAACCACCAGCCTTACTAACTTTAAAAGCACCAGTTTCAACTGTATTATGCAGCATTACATATAAATTACTATCTTCTGTGTCGTCCTCATTCATACCAATTGACAGACTACAATCGACAGATAAAGACAACTTCTTGGCTGCATCAACTGTAAAGCCAATTTTACCAGTTTTATGAACTGTTGCTTTAATATTCCTATCCAAATCATTTGGACTAAAAAATTTTATTTTCATACTGCAAATATAGAAACAATTTTAAGTATAAACAAATTCTTTTTTTTATCTTTTACAATTCTTTTTAAATTCTTTTTACGTACTGTTTAAAAAGCCTACGCCCAACAAAAGGTTTTGTGCAATTGGGGCTTGACGTTGCAGCAATCATCAGCAGTGCATATCCAAGCTTTGGTTACGGCGGACGGAATTCTGTCGGGCATTAGTTGTAAACTTCGGCTTTTGTTTATTAATTTAGCTTCAGTTGCAGGCGGACAGTTGGTCAATTCCCCAACTGCACAAAGCCTCAATCGTTGGTGGCAAGCTAGTTACAGCCAAAATCGGGTGACGTTTTTATCGAAGTTTATAAGCTCGTGGTTTCAGTTTTCTTTTTGGTTTGGACACAGAAA
>JAYVNT010000199.1:0-2071 GCA_043758285.1 Flavobacterium sp. | reverse complement strand
ATAAATCCCGCTTTGAAACAAACGTCAGCAATTAGCGGATTTCTTGGGCGAGATACATGATGCCGTTTTAGGCTCTCTATTTCCATTCCTTCAGGAAGATTACCCTCATTCCAAATAGATAATTGATAGTCATAAACTCTTAATTGGGTCATTGAACCCATGTATGAACGATGGACCAAAGCATTTAATAACATCTCTCTGAAGGCTTCCACAGGATAATCTGATTTTTCTATACGCTGTAAACCTTCAAAAGAAATGGGATTTATCAGAAATTTATGATTCAAAATTTCAGTTACACTCTGGAGCATATCAAAAATATTTCCTTCAATTTCTTCATGGTATTTTAAATCGGCATCGTCTTTTCCAAAACGCCCTATCTTAACTTTAATATTTGGATAAAACCTATTTGGGTCTTTACCGAACAAGATAATGGCGGCTCGCTTCAACTTCCCGTTTGTAAGCAGACGTAATTTTTCTAATAATTCTGAATGGGGCAAAACAGCAATTTCTTCGGGCATTCGGTTGCTTTTTAGGGCATTTCTGACAAAAGATTGAATACTGACTGCTGATAAATCACCGAGTGTAGCTCCTTCTTCTATGACATCGTCCCAAGTTTTCCCTGCTTTTTTGAGCAAAAACTCATTTAAAGTATTACCTGTAATTTCTATATTGATACTACCCAACCTATAGTAATATCTTCCTCGAAATGATACTGGTACAGCATAAGGATTTACCTTTATTTCAATGTATTTTTTATCAAGGTCATCATGTAAATTGACTTCACAAATTACGCCTAAATTATTCCTAATTTTATTAGGAATAATTTCCAGGAGAGCTTTGTAGTCTTCCAAGTGCATAATATTACCATCATCGTCTTTACCAATAAAAATAGTACCACCAACAGCATTGGCAAAACCACATATCCATTTAAGGTAGTCGTCATGCCAACTTCTTTTCCATTCTATGTTTTGAGATTCTGCCATATTTTAATTATTTAGCATTTGATAGTTACCAGAGTCTTCCCTTCCAAAACTATCCTCTATCCTACATATCAGCGTGAAAAATCTTTTTTTTGGTAAATCGTCAAACGAGGCTGAAAATGAGTAATCTGCTGTGCTGCCTCAAGTTTGCGGGTGGGGACACACTCCAATGAAACAATTCGATTTTATAAAACCTTAAATGCCATTTCTTCTCTGAAGATTAGTCGCTGATATTTTCGATCAAGGTATTTTTCTGCTGTTTCACTTCTAACCAAATATATTTTATTCAAAGTGTAATTCTTTGCAATGTCAACAACACATAAAAGCTCAAATTTCTCAGGCTTTAGACTACTTAAATATTTCACACCATCCTGATTTCTCCTTGTTTTTACTTCGATTTTAATCTCATTTTTATTAAAATGTTGAGACAGAATTGAATTCTGGGTTAACTTTCCAAATAAATCAAATTCTGCATTCGGTGCCAATTGAGGTACAATTGAATCAAACATATCTTTTTGATTCAATTGTGATTGAAAGGCATAAAATTCTCCGAGATCAGCTGTTACTTTGTTGGTAGAAAATCGTAAACCACTTTTCTTAATAATTTCGGCAATCCGATTTTCAGTTTGAAAAAGAATTTCTATGTTCGCTAATAGTTCTTCTGGGTAAATGCTCATTTTAAAATATTTCTATGTGGTTCAAAAAATTTGTGATAACGTTTTGTGGGATAGGTTGAGTTTGTTTGTCTTGATACAATTGCAAAAAATGTGAAACTAAAAGTGCAGTCCGCTGTACTACTGCCAGATGGATAGTGGAGACTATGGCCACGGATAAATAACCTATATTACTCGTCTCGTCAGTATCTTTTTGTATTTTTTACCCATTCCTAATGTTATCGCCATTGGATTTTTAATGATTAATTCTCCTTTTTTTAATCCCGCAATGGCTTCTTTGACTTCTTGAAATTCTTTTCCTGAGACTCCAAATAAGTCTTTAATTACGCCATCATTAATAGATTGTTGCTTCATAATCAATGGGTATTGTGCATTGGCATAAAAATCAAAATGCTCACTTTTATAACTATCCATATT
>JAYVNT010000198.1:0-2078 GCA_043758285.1 Flavobacterium sp. | reverse complement strand
TGAGGAAATGATTAGTTGCGCTAAATTGTTGGATGAGAGATTTACATTTAATTTGATGCTAATGCCGACGGATGAAAACTATTATAAGGAGTTGACTGAAAAATATAGCGATGATGAAAGAATAAATATTATACCTTCTGTAGAGTATAAAGACATTATAGATTTTTTGAATAATTATCAAATAGGCCTCTATTTATTGCCTAACACTAGCTTTAATAATGAAATGGCTTTACCTAATAAGTTCTTTGAGTTTGTACAGGCCAGACTAATGATTGCAATTTCTCCCAATCATGAAATGGCTGCGATTGTAAAAAAATATAATCTAGGGCTTGTTGCAAAAGATTATGATTTTCACTCTTTAGCGAAAGAAATAAATCAATTGAACACAGAGGATATTCTTGCTTATCAAAGAAACGCCAATGTATGCGCACAAGAACTTAACGCTGAAAAAAATGCTGAAATTATTTTAAAGGAGTTGAAAACAATAAGTTAAATGTGTGGCATAGCAGGCATAGCGTCTCTTAAGGAAAAAGTTACTCTTCATGTATTAAAAAACATGACTGATTCGATTGTACATCGTGGTCCGGATGGCGAAGGTCATTGGATAAATGAATCAGGAAGAGTGGGATTTGGTCACCGTCGTCTTTCTATTATTGATTTAAGTGAGAATGGAAAACAACCGATGCATTATGCGGATGGCAGATATACTATTACGTTTAATGGTGAAATTTATAATTACATAGAATTACGACAAACTCTTTTAGCAAAGGGGTATAAATTTATTTCCGAAACGGATACCGAGGTTTTAATGGCTTTATATCATGAATATGGGAAAGAATGTCTACAGCAATTGGACGGTATGTTTGCTTTTGCTATTTGGGATGAAAAGGAGCAAAAATTATTTTTAGCACGTGATCGTTTTGGAGAAAAACCGCTTTACTATTCTTTTTTTAAGGGAAATTTTTATTTTGCTTCTGAAATGAAAGAGCTTTGGGCTGGAGGAGTTGAAAGAAAAATAAACTCAGATAAGCTCAATGTATTTCTAGATAATGGCGCAGTATATTCCGAAGATGAAGGTGAAACTTTTTATGGCGAGATTAGGCAATTGGGCGCTTCTCATTTTATGGAATTGGATTATTCACTTAAGCCTATTATAACAAGATATTGGCAATTACAAATTCCTGAAAGCAACAGAACTTTGACAATACACAAAGCCGTTGAAGAGTGGGAAGAATTATTTACTGCGTCTTTAAACAGACGAATGCGTTCAGATGTTACAGTTGGGACGTCATTAAGCGGAGGGTTAGATTCTTCTTATATAGTCGCTGAATTATGTAAGAAATTAGGCAACAATCAAAAGGTAAATTCTTTTTCGGCAAGATTCCCTGGATTTGAAAGGGATGAGTCAGAGTATATTGATGCTGTTATTGAAAAAGTTGAAAAAGTAAACCCATTCGGTGTAAATCCAAGTGGGGAAGAGTTAATGAATGATTTGGAAAAATTAATTACGCATCAGGAAGAACCTTTTCAATCATCAAGTATTTATGCGCAGTATAAAGTATTTCAATTAGCTCGCCAAAATGAAACCATTGTTTTAATTGATGGTCAGGGAGCCGATGAATTACTGGCGGGATATTTACCGTATTACGAAGATTATTTAAGGCAATTATTTTTCTGGAAAACGGAGCGTTATAAAACTGAATTAAGTAGCTTCATGAAATTACATGGCGATTACACTTCTATTACGCCATATGACAAGCAAGAGACATTACGAATGAAATTAGGCAGACATAAGCAAAAGATATTCGGAAAAAAAAGAGCATACCCTTCTACTTATTTTAAACAAAAATTGGTTTCCGATTTATGTGGCTTGCCTCTTCAAACATTATTACGTTATGCCGACAGAAATTCCATGGCTCATTCTGTAGAAGTAAGGTTACCATTTCTTAATCATCAAATGGCAGAGTGGATGGTAAATCTGCCAGATGAATATTTATTGCATGAAGGTTGGTCGAAATATGTTTTACGTCTTTCGGCTCAAAAATCACTACCTGAAAAAGTGGTTTGGAGAAAAAGAA
>JAYVNT010000197.1:0-6659 GCA_043758285.1 Flavobacterium sp. | reverse complement strand
AGATAAAATCTGCAATTTGGCTGATAAATATGATGCTTTGGTAATGGTGGATGAATGTCACGCGGCAGGTTTTATAGGCGCCACCGGAAAAGGAACATTGGAAGCCAAAGGCGTAATGGGTAGAGTTGATATTATTACGGGAACTTTAGGAAAAGCACTTGGTGGGGCAATGGGCGGTTATACAACTGCTAAAAAAGAAGTTATTGAAATTCTGCGTCAACGTTCGCGGCCTTATTTGTTCTCCAATTCATTAGCACCAGCCATTGTTGGGGCATCAATTAAAGTTTTTGAATTATTAGAAAAAGACACTTCACTTCGTGATAAATTAGAACGGAACACTAATTATTTCAAAGCAGGAATGAAAGCAGCTGGATTTGATTTCATTGATGGAGATTCAGCAATTGTTCCAGTAATGTTATATGATGCAAAATTATCTCAAGTTATGGCGGATGAACTTTTGAAGAAAGGAATTTATGTAATAGGGTTCTTTTTCCCTGTAGTTCCTAAAGATAAAGCTAGAATCCGAGTACAACTTTCGGCAGCACATACAAAAGAACACTTAGATAAAGCAATATCAGCATTTGAAGAGGTTGGGAAATCCTTAAAAATCATATAATTGGGACTGTTTTTTATATTTTTTCTACTAATTGTTATGTAATTACCACATTTTAACAATAACATTTTGATATTATGGTAATACATATTACTTTTGTTTCACTTTAACAAATATAATCTAATCAAATTAAGTATGAAACATCTTAACAAATTATTCGTTGCTTTGATAATGTTAGCTGGTATAAGCTCGCAAGCTCAAGATGACAGAAACCCTTGGGCGATTTCCTTCGGGGTTAATGCAGTAGATACTAGAGTTAGTGCAGCTTCTAAATTAGAAGATCAGTTATCTCAGTTCTTTAATGCTAAAGACAATTGGAACATTCTTCCTTCTGTGTCTTATTTGAACGTATCAAGATACGTTGGTAGTAATTTCTCTTTTGGAGTTACTGGATCTGTTAACAAAATAACTAAGTATGTGTTACCTAGAGTAAATGAAGGGCCATATACAGTTATTAACCCCGGTGATTTGAACTATTATGCGGTTGATGGGGTTATTAATTACAGTTTAATGAACTTAATTAAATCTAAAACTATTGATCCTTCAATCCATATCGGTGGAGGTTATACTTGGTTAGGTGATGAAAAACACGCTGGAACATTAAATGGTGGTTTAGGATTAACCTATTGGTTCACAGAAATGGTAGGTTTATCTTATCGTGCTACCTACAAACAATCATTTGAAGATGTACGTGAAGATATGCCATCCCACATGCAACACTTTGCTGGTCTTATCTTTAAATTTGGCGGTTCAGATAAAGACGGAGACGGAATTTATGACAAAGATGATGCTTGTCCAGATGTTCCTGGATTAAAACAATTCAATGGTTGTCCTGATACTGATGGAGACGGAATTGCTGATAAAGATGATGCTTGTCCAGATGTTGCTGGTCCGGTTGAATTTAATGGTTGTCCTGATACTGATGGAGACGGTATTGCTGATAAAGATGATGCTTGTCCAGATGTGGCGGGTTTAAAATCTTTAAATGGATGTCCTGATACTGATGGAGATGGAATTACTGATAAATCAGATAAATGTCCTGATGTTAAAGGTCCAAAAGAAAACGGTGGTTGCCCTTGGCCAGATAGAGATGGAGATAAAGTTTTAGACAAAGATGATAAATGTCCAGACGTAGCAGGAACTGTAGCTAACAATGGTTGTCCAGAAGTTACTGAAGAAGCTATCAAAAAATTGAATGACTATGCTAAAACTATCTTATTTGATAGTGGTAAAGCATCTTTCAAACAACAAACTTATCCTGTTTTACAAGCTATTGTAGCTATCTTGAAAGAGTATCCAAACTCTAACTTCTCAATTGAAGGTCATACAGATAGTGATGGTACGGATGCCTCTAACCAAATTCTTTCTGAAAGTAGAGCAGCTGCAGTTAAAAATTATTTAATTGAAAGCGGTATTGCTTCTTCAAGATTGACATCAGCAGGTTTCGGTGAGTCTAAACCAATTGATACAAATAAAACAAAAGCTGGTAAAGCTAATAACAGAAGAACAGAAGTGAAATTAATAAAATAATTTTATTTGAAATCTTTTTAAGAAAACGCTCCGATATTCGGGGCGTTTTTTTATTTTTATACAATGTCAAAACCAACTTTTCTTCATCAATTAGCTCAAGAGATTTTAAAAAATTATTCTGATGACATATCAGAGTTGACCATAGTATTACCTAACAAAAGAGCCAAAATCTTTTTGCTGGATGCTTTTAAAGAAATAATTCATAATACCATTTTTGCGCCAGAAATCATCAGCATCGAAGATTTTATTCAAGATGTGGCAGGAATTCGTTCCATCGATAGTGTTGAATTATTATTTGAGTTTTACGAAGTTTATATTTCTATTAAAGACAATGAAGAGAAAGAATCCTTTGAAAATTTTGCCAATTGGGCTAAAACCTTACTCCAAGATTTTAATGAAATTGACAGGTATTTATTAGAACCAGATAAAGTTTTAAAATATTTAGAGGACATTAAAGAGATTGAACATTGGTCTGTTGATGTTGATAACCGAACAGATTTAATTGAGAAACATTTATTGTTTTGGAAAAAACTCCCTGGCTATTATCATTCGTTGTATGACTATTTATTCAATAAAGGTATTGGTTATCAAGGATTAATTTATCGTGAAGCAGTTGAAAACCTTAATCACTTTTCTGAACATAATAGTGATAAACAATTTGTTTTTGCGGGTTTCAATGCACTTAATCAGGCCGAAGAACGAATCATTCAGCATCTTTTAGCGTTGGGTAAAACCAAAATCTATTGGGACATTGACGAAACGTTACTGAACGATACCTTTCATGATGCTGGTTTTTTTCAACGGAAGTTTAAAAAGGAATGGATTTATTATAAAACACATCCTTATGAATGGATTTCCAATGATTTTAAAGATGAAAAAAACATTCATGTCATTGCTACTTCAAAAGCTATTGGACAAGCCAAAATTGCTGGAAGTATTATAGAAAAGCATTGCCAACAAAGCGATTCTAACTTGCAGAAAGTAGCTTTGGTTCTTGGCGATGAAAATCTTTTGTTGCCAGTCTTATATTCTTTGCCAGCCAATGTTGCTGCACTAAATATCACGATGGGATTTTCGAGTAAAAATAATCCTGCACAGTTGCTAATTGCTAAATTGTTCAAATTACACACCAATGCTTTAACTAGAAATCCGTCAAGTTATGTGATGTATTACAAAGATGTTTTGGATATTTTAACACATCCGTTGATTGAACCTTATGTCAAAGCCAATGCCCTGGTCTCAATTATTAATAAGAACAATTATACTTTTATTACTCATAAAAAGCTGGAAGAACTACAACAGGAAAGCAGTGAATTGTTTTCTTTTTTATTTCAAAAATGGGATGAAACTTCGGTCAATGTTTTAGAAAATCTTTCTCAAATTCTACTAAAAATAAAAGCCAATTTGAGTTATGAAAATGATGAAGAAAAGATAACCAACAGCTTTGTATACTCGATATTTAAAGTAATCAACAAGATGATTTCCTATTTTTCGGAACATCAAAGAATTGATAATATCAAAACATTGTATGCTATTTATAAACAAGTAATTGATGTAGCAGAAGTTTCTTTTGAGGGTGAACCTTTGGATGGTTTGCAAATCATGGGCGTTTTAGAAAGTCGTGTTTTGGACTTCGAAAAGGTTATCATTACATCGGTAAACGAGGGAAAATTCCCAGCGGGAAAAAGCACCAATTCTTTTATTCCTTATGATGTAAAAATGCAATATGGTTTGCCGACTTTTAAGGAGAAAGATGCTATTTATACTTATCATTTCTACCATTTGTTGCAACGAGCTAAGAATATTTATTTGATTTATAATTCCGATAGTCAAGGATTTGATTCGGGTGAAAAAAGCCGGTTTATTACCCAATTGGAAGTTGAAAAACAACCCAATCACACTTTAACATTTCAATATTATAATCCTGATGTGCCTAATATTGCCCATCAACCGATAATTGTTCCCAAAACGGAAAGTGTGATAATTCGTTTGCGCGAAATAGCTGAAAAAGGGTTTTCGCCATCCTCATTGACAACCTATATTCGAAATCCAATTCAGTTTTATTTTCAACGAATTCTCCGGATTTCGGAAACCGATGAGGTAGAAGAAAATATTGCGGTCAATACACTAGGAACTATTATTCACGGTTCTTTAGAGGAATTATATCGACCTTTCATTGGAAGAGTTTTAACTGTTGATGATATTAAAATTTGCATTTCAAAAATAGATGCTGAGGTTTTAGACCAATTTAAAAAAGTTTACAAAGAAGGCGAAATCAAGAAAGGAAGAAACCTTTTGGCGTTTGAAGTAGCAAAACGGAATATTTGGAATTTCTTAAAACTAGAATTAGAGGCAATAGAAAAAGGAGATGAAATACAAATTATTGCGCTTGAAGCCGATTTAAGCCGAAAATTGGAGCATGAAAGTTTACCGTTTCCAATAAAAATTGCTGGAAAAGTTGACAGAATTGAACTTCGCAACGGAAAAACAAGAATAGTTGATTATAAAACGGGGAAAGTAATCCAACAAAATGTAACGCTAAAAGATTGGAAAGGTTTGACGGATGACATCAAAAACGAGAAAATCATTCAAGTCTTGGCGTATGCTTTTATGTACGGCACTTTGGATAAAAACCAAGAAATTGAAGCTGGAATTATTTCGTTTAAGAATTTGAAATCAGGATTTTTACCTTTCAAACTCAAAGAGGATAAAGATGCCTTTCACGTAATTTCTCCTGAAATCATGGAAAATTATTTGGAACAGCTTGTGATTTTACTGAAGGAAATATTGAATGTGGATATTCCGTTTGAGGAGAAAATCACTTAATCTTCTTCAAGAAATCTACTAAAACTTTTTTGAGTTCCTTTTCGTTTTCGATGTGCGACATGTGTCCATCGGAGAAAGTTGTTAGCGCTACTTTGGTACCCTCTATTTGGTCAATGGTTTCTTCATAGTTCAACACGCTATCTTTTTCTCCCAAAACTAGTTGAATAGGATAGGGAGCAAAGTGCAACAATACTTCTCTATCGTTCCTGATTTTCATCCCTTCAAGCGAAGCTATTATGCCTTGCAGCGGTGTTTTTAATGCTTGACGTTTTACTTTCTCGATTTCTTTGGCAAGAAGTTCACGATTGTCTTCGTTAAAAAGATTAGCGATGGACATTCGAACAAAGTTCGTGTAATTTTGTTTAACGGCAACAATAGCTCTATCGCGATTGGTTTTTCGTTCGTCGCTGTCAGCTCTAGCAGATGAGTTTAAAAGGAACAATCCTTTGACAGATTCTGGATATATTTCGGCGAAAGCCAATGCCACATAACCACCCATAGAATGTCCAACAAGCACCACTTTTCTGATTCTGAGATAAATTAAAATAGCAAAAATAATATCGGCTTGGTCTTCCATCGCGTGAACATATCCTAGGCATTCAGTCTCACCATGGCCCAATAAATCGACAGCAATGACACGATGATTTTTAGAAAGTGTGGCAATATATTTATCCCACATGGTTTTATTTTCCAGAAAACCGTGTAGCAAAACCACTGCTGTTCCTTTGCCTTGGTCGGTAAAGGAGATTTTCGTGTTTTTGTAAGTGATGGTTTTAGTCAAAGTATTCAGTTGCAGTTTTTAGTTTCAAAAATAAGGTTTTGCTACAAATGCTTGAATGATTTAGAAAAATTATTTATCTAAATCGGGCATTACTACACCGTCTTTGGTTATCATAAATGTTAATCGAAAGTAATCAATATTGGCAGCAAGCCATGAATCTTTAATCTTATAATTTCTAAAAGTATCATTGCTAACTAACAAACAATGTTTTGATTTTACCATCGACAGCATAAAAGTATCAGCTGATGTTTCGGCTGGGGAAACAAAGTAGCTGGTTTCTTTTTCTAATTCTTCAAGCTTTTCTTTATCTACTACTTTGTGACGCAATGAGGCATCAGCTACTACTACTATTTCTGTAAATCCTTTTTTCTTCAAGAATTTAACCATAGAGATGATGTTCTGTAAATAGGGAATACTATCCTTGCTTCCATTGCTGTTGTGGGCTACGTTGCTAGCATCTATTATAACATTTCTATCGTTTAAGGGTTTTATTTCGAAAAATTCTCCTTCGGTATCATAGTCTCCCAATTTAATTGCTTTTTCGTTTTTGGTTAAAAATGTTAACAGAGAATCGTTATCAGTAAGTGTGCTGGTAAACCATGAAGGAAGTTCTTGTTTTTCATTTTGATAAGTTTTCAGCTCTGCTTCAAATAGTGTTTTTAATTTGTTTAGACTTATTTTTTTTCCTTGATCTATTTTACTTAACAATAGCAGCAATACCTTTTGGTCGTGGACGCATTCTTCATCGTCATCTTCTAAATGAAATTTCTTTTCATAAACAGCTATCGTTTTTATGCCTAATGTAGCTGCTTCTTTATAAA
This sequence comes from Flavobacterium sp., assembly GCA_043758285.1. Lineage (GTDB taxonomy): Bacteria > Bacteroidota > Bacteroidia > Flavobacteriales > Flavobacteriaceae > Flavobacterium. The sequence continues at coordinate 88 of JAYVNT010000197.1, read as the reverse complement.
TTTCATAATCTCTAAATCCATTATCAGTAGCATCTTTATACTCTGATGCAAGTACAAATCCTTTTTCAACGGCAATATTTTGTTCTAG
>JAYVNT010000196.1:0-6663 GCA_043758285.1 Flavobacterium sp. | reverse complement strand
TTTGCAACCGCATCTGCAAAATATTAAAGACATCAAAATATTAGTAGGAATTAATGTTGACCAAATGTTTGCCGAAGCTCAACGAAAAGGACTTTTATACTTTGGCGATGAAAATAAAACTAAAGACGAATTTTTGAAATGGTTTATTCAGGACATTAAAGAAGCAAAATATTCAGAAGATGTTGAAAAAGGCGTTTTGCAATTCATCAATGATTTAATAGAAGGCAGAATTGAAGTAAGAGCACACAATTCAAAAGCCATTCATGCGAAGTTCTATTTGTTTTTACCGGAGCATCATACAACCCATTCTGACGGCTGGGTAATTATGGGTTCATCTAATTTGACAGAAGCTGGACTTGGTATAAAAAAATCGCCAAACTATGAATTAAACATTGCTTTAAAAGACTATGATGATGTTGAATTCACGAAAAAGGAATTCATAGCACTTTGGGAACAATCCACTCCTATTTTACCAGCAGATATTCAACTATTCAAACAGAAAACACATATCGGGCAAAACTTTACGCCGTATGAGTTATACATCAAATTCTTAATTGAATATTTTGGAAAGAATATTGATTACGACCCTGACACAGTAGGAGATTTACCAAAGACTTACAAAAAATTAAGTTACCAGATTGATGCAGTTAACCAAGGTTTTCAAATGCTTATTGAGCATAACGGATTCTTTTTGGCAGACGTTGTAGGTTTAGGAAAAACTGTAGTAGCCGCAATGATTGCAAAAAGGTTTCTAATTGCTAATGGGTCATTAAATACAAAAATATTAGTGGTGTATCCTCCAGCACTGGAAAAAAACTGGAAAAATACATTCCGTTTATTTGGCATTGACAGGCATACAAAATTTATTACCAACGGACGATTAGAAAAAATTGTAAAGGGCGACGATTTGAACTATTGGGCGAAAGAAGATTATGATTTAATACTTGTTGATGAAGCCCACCGCTACCGTAATCATACTTCTACGATGTTTGGAAATTTGCAGCGTATTTGTAAAGCACCAAGAAATGGCGAAGGGCTTGTACACGGAACAAAAAAGAAAGTGATGCTTATTTCAGCAACACCTTTAAATAACAGACCACAAGATTTATATTATCAGCTATTACTTTTCCAGGATGCAAGAAGAAGTACAATGCCGGTAACAAATCTGCAAAGTTTCTTTGGACCAATCATTCGGGAGTACAGAGAAATAATGCAGGATGATAAACCGAATATTGAACGCATCCGTGAATTGTATGGAGTTATTCGTGAAAAAATAATCTCTCAAATTACAGTTCGTAGAACAAGAAGGGATTTAAAAAACTATCCAAAATATATTGACGATTTGAAAGCACAGGGAATTGAATTTCCTGAAATAGCTGCTCCAAAGCCAAAATTGTACGAACTCAATTCAAAACTGAGTAAGCTTTTTTATCATACCGTTTTTTATCTTACTGACACCGATAAAATAAATTATTACCGCTATCAGGCAATTGCTTATTTAAAGCCTGAACTTAGGGAAAATCAATATGAACAAGCCGTTTTGGTTTCTCAATCTCTTGCCGGGATTATGAAAACCTTAATGATAAAAAGATTGGAGAGCAGCTTTAAGGCATTTAAAATTTCATTGCAAAACTTATCTACTGCAACCAGCAGAATGATTGAAATGTTTGACAAAGGGAAGGTTTTAATTGCTCCTGACCTACATGTAAACAATTTAATGGACAAAGGATTTAGCATTGAAGAATTGGAAGCAATGATTATGGAAATGAACATTGAAAATCCGAGAAACAATGTTTTTACACCTGATGATTTTGATAATAGCTTTATTGATGGGCTTCGCAAAGACAACAATCTTTTGAAAGAACTAATTAAGGAATGGGCAAATATTGACGAAGACCCCAAACTGGATGCTTTCTTCAAAGTTTTGAAAGAGGAACTATTAAGCACTTCAATTAATCCAACAGGGCAATTGGTAATATTTACTGAAAGTACTGATACCGCAAACTACTTACAGGAAAAAGTAGAAGAACATTTAGACACCAAAGTTTTAAATATCTCTTCCGACAACAGAAGTAAGTTATTTGAAACCATTCAGGAAAATTTTGATGCAAATTATATTGGCGAAAGAAAAAGCGATTTTAAAATATTGATTACAACTGATGTATTGGCAGAAGGTGTAAATCTTCACCGATGCAATGTAATTGTGAATTATGATACACCCTGGAATGCGACACGTTTGATGCAGCGTATTGGGCGGGTTAACCGAATTGGAAGTGTCGCAGGAGTTATTTACAATTACAATTTCTATCCTTCACAACAGGGGGATGATGAAATAAAATTGTACAGTAATGCTTTAGTAAAACTGCAAGGGTTTCATACTGCTTTTGGCGAAGATGCTCAAATTTACACCCACGAAGAAATGCTGGAACAGTTTGAACTTTTTAAAGAGGGTTTAAAAGATGATGAAGATAAACGCTTACAATATTTGCGTTTTATCCGTGAGTTTAAAGACAACAATCCGAAAGAGTTTAAACGCATTAAGCATTTTCCTATGAAAGCCCGAACTGGAAGGAAATTGGAAAATGTAATGAAGGAAAATACTCAACAAGGCACCGTAGTATTTTTAAAGTCGCCTTACAAAATGGAATTTTATCAGGTGGACACAGACGCTCAAGTAAATGCACTTACCTTTTTAGAGGCTGCACAATATTTTGAAGCAAATTCCGCAGAGCCAGGTTACGATTTACCAGAACAGCATTACACACAAGTAGAAGCAGCTTTGCACACATTTGAACAAGATTTTTTGGGTTCAACTACGGAAACAGTTACTACTAATGATAAGGCCGATGCAATTTCAGCACAGGCTAAAAAGTTTCTTCGGGACATGAAAAGTATAACTAAACGGGATGAAGTAAAAACAGCCTGTACAAGTTTATCTGAATTAATTGACAAAGGTACTTTTACCCCACTTCCCAACGAGGTACGAAAGATTAGGCAGCAACTGGATAGAAAGCAAATTACTTATGGGCAGGTTGATAATTTGATTATAATGATTGCGAAAAAGTATGATGCTTTTGAAAACGAGGATGAAGAAAAAACAGAGTTGAATACAGAAATTGATACAAATATTTCACCTGACATTGTTTTATCAGAAACATTTATTGACTAATGGCAAAAATTAAAAAACATACCGAATTTGAACAAATTGCCATTCTGATTAAAGAAGCTAGAAACCGGGCTTTCAGTAAGGTGAATGCAGAGTTGGTATTACTATATTTTAATGTAGGAAATATTGTTTCCGATAAAGTAGCTGCTGGTATATGGGGTGAAAAAACAGTGAATGATTTAGCAAACTTTATTGAACAGCAATACCCGGGCTTGAAAGGTTTTAACCGGAGAGGGCTCTACAGAATGAAGCAATTTTTTGAAACTTATTCAGCAACTGAATTCCTGTCAACACTGACTTCGCAATTACAAAAGACTGAAAATGAAGTAAAATTATTTGTGACAACACTGTTGACACAATTGCAGTGGTCGTCACACCTTCATATATTAAGTAAAACAAAAACTGTTGAGGAAAAGCTATTTTACTTGCATTTGGCAATTAATGACAAGCTCTCTGTCAGGGATTTAGAACGCCAATTAAATTCAGCCGTTTTTGAAAGAACCCTATTAGCCAACAAGAAAGCGTCAACACTGTTGACACAATTACCCCAAAACCTGTTTAAAGACCCTTACATTTTTGAATTTCTGGATTTGCCTGACGGGCACTCAGAAAAAGATTTAGAAAAAGCATTAATACTGAACCTTCAAAAATTCATTTTAGAAATAGGTAAAGGCTTCACTTACATGGGTAATCAATACCGCTTACAGGTAGGTAACAAAGATTACTATACCGACCTGCTTTTTTATCACCGGGATTTGCAATGCCTCGTATTGTTTGAATTAAAAATTCAGGAGTTTGAACCGGAATTTTTAGGCAAACTCAATTTTTACCTGGAAGCACTTGACCGTGATGTAAAACGGCCATTTGAAAATAACAGTGTAGGTGTAGTGCTTTGTAAAGGAAAAGATACAGAAGTAGTAGAATACGCCATGGCCCGTAATACTTCGCCGGCAATGATTACCGATTATGAAACCAAGTTGATACCTAAAAATGTATTGGCAAACAAACTACATCAATTAGTAGAACAGCTATCTAAAGAAGAAAACGACTAATGGACAAAAAGAATTTACAAACCGAGATACTTGAATCAGCATATCAACACGAAAAATGGTTGGAGGTATTGAAGTTATATTTCGGAGCAAAAAAGTTTCATCAAACACCGCAGCAAATTATTCTGCCGGGTAACAATTTAGCAGATAAAGCCGTAGAAATTGGAAGCTTTTACACAGCAGACGAAAGACTTATCGGTATTTACGAAATACAGCTTACAGCAAAAGCATGGGTTGAACGCAACCGTGTGGGCTTACGAAGTTTGCTCAGGCAGGTCTATAAGTATGATGTAGATGCAGCGTTAATTGTATTTGTGCAGGCTGACAAATGGCGTTTCAGTTATGTGAGTGAGATTAGAACCGAAGAAGGTAAAAAAGAAACCGAACCAAAACGTTACACTTATCTTTTTGGTAAAGGAGAGACAAGCAGAACAGCAGCAGACCGCTTTGACAAATTAAAAGGCAAACCTATTTACCTTAATGATTTGTTTGAGGCATTCAATGTGGAGAAACTCAACAAGGAGTTTTTCAAAACTTACAAAGAATTTTATCAAAAAGGTGTTGCAGAAATTATTGAACGCAAGCCGTTTTACAAATTGCTTATTGATAAAACACAGGAAGACGAAGAGAAAAAAGAAAAGCCCATTCGTGATTTTGTAAAGAAGATGCTGGGTAGAATTGTGTTCCTGCATTTCTTGCAAAAGAAAGGTTGGATGGGTGTTAATGCCAACAACAAAGCGTGGAATGGTGGTGATATAAAATTTTTGCAAACTCTTTTTGCAAATCAAAAGCAGAAAGAAAAGTTTCTTACTACAGCTTTAAGAACTTTATTCTTTGAAACACTCAATACCAAACGCAAAAATGACTTGGCTCCTGCTTCGTTGGGTGGAGAAATAAAATTGCCGTATTTAAACGGCGGTTTGTTTGACAAAGACAATTCATTTTACAACGATATTGATTTTACGGCTGAATATTTTAAAAATCTGTTGGAGTTTTTTGAGCAATACAATTTTACCATTGACGAAAATGACCCTTACGATAATGAAGTAGGCATTGACCCCGAAATGCTGGGACACATTTTTGAAAACCTGCTGGAAGAAAACAAAGACAAGGGTGCATTCTACACTCCCAAAGAAGTAGTGCATTACATGTGTCAGGAAAGTTTGATACAATACTTGCGGACGCATTTACCTGAATGCACCGTAGATGAAAGCCCGGCAACTATAGCCTTGCAAAATTTTATACGCAACGGAATTATTGGTGAACGCACCGATAAAAAGAATTTTGTGGTACAACAGGCCAAACGCATTGAGAAACTGCTTGACCGTGTAAAAATTTGCGACCCTGCCATTGGTTCGGGGGCTTTCCCTATGGGAATGTTACAGGAAATTTATAAAGCCAAAACCAATTTGGATTTAACCCTTGACAATACCGAAGTAAAGAAACAGATTATTCAAAACTGCATTTACGGCGTTGATATAGAAAACGGTGCAGTTGAAATTGCAAGGCTGCGTTTTTGGCTGGCACTGGTGGTAGATGAAACCACACCAAACCCTTTGCCCAATCTGGATTATAAAATAATGCAGGGCAATAGTTTATTGGAAAGTTTTGAAGGGGTTGACCTTAGCAATTTGGCTGACATGGAGAAGGAAGAAACCTTTCTTTCCGCCAGTAAACAGCAATTAGAATTGGGACCAGATTTTAGTTTGAAGAAACAAAGCATGCTGGTGTTTGACCAAAAGTCTAAAACGCAGTTATATGAACTGATAAGCGATTACTACAATTACGATGAAACTACCAGCACCAAATATAAAAGTAAGCAGTTTATTAAAGACGAAATAAATGGCATTGTAGAAGGAAAGCTGATTGCAAAATTCTATTTACAAAAACCTAAGCAGGAACAAATATTAAAAGACATACACAATGCCATTAAAGCAAACCGCTTGATGGCTGCTGATGCACCCGGAATAAAATTGCGGAAAGAAAAAAACCTTGCAAAACTGAATAGTGAGTTTAATGATAAAGAATACGAATTAGAAAAACTAAACAGTATTATTGAACAACTACATGAGTTGCAAACACGAACTGACAAACCTTATTTCCTCTGGCACTTGTGGTTTAAAGATGTATTTGACCAAGGTGGTTTTGATATTGTAATTGGGAATCCGCCTTATATACAAATGCAAAAAGATGGTGGTTACTTAGCTAAAATGTTGGAAGCTGAAAAATTCGAAACCTTTGAACGAACAGGTGATGTGTATGCAATTTTTTATGAGTTAGGTTTTAATCTTTTGGCAAAAAAAGGTATTCATACTTTCATTACTTCAAGCCAATGGTTGAAAGCAAACTATGGAAAATCACTACGAAAATATTTCTTGAAGAAAAATCCGTTAACACTTTTGGAATTAGGACCAGGTATTTTTGAAAGTGCAGTAGTTGATACAAATA
>JAYVNT010000195.1:0-2081 GCA_043758285.1 Flavobacterium sp. | reverse complement strand
CCTAGCACCAATTGCTCCGCGCGTACGACCAAACTGTTTCGACATATCACCCAAACTAATCCCGTCTAAATACATGCGCGCCAATTCCTGATCCAGTTTATGTGTCCATGGTTGGTAAGCATCTTTATTTTTATCTCGCACCTCTTCAACCGAATGCGATTTCTCTGTCGAGAAATCTCTAAACGCTTTTTGATTGCGGTTATTCGACTTCGAAGCAGCAAGCTGTTTTGTCTTTTGCTCTTTTTCCTCTTCTGGAGTTTGTACACGCAATACATTTATCTGAGGAGAAGATGTTGCAGTACTTGGCATTAATGTTTCTGGAATATGAATGACATTTTTTGTCCGAGTGATGGCTACATATAACAAATTGATTTCTTCGTTCAATTTTGAAATGTTTATTTCATCATCGCCTCTTGTACCTTTGGTTTGTCGCTCAATTTTTTCTTGTGTAATGAAATCATTTACAATCTGTATAGAATCATATTCCATACCCTTACAACGGTGTACAGTAGAAAAAATCATTTCCGCTTTATCCTTTTCATCGTTGCCAACATGTTTCTCTTTAATCGTTTTTAAAATCGTAGGAATTTCATTTCCATATTCTTCCACAATTTCAATCATCATTTTAAGTTGTACGTCTTCTGTTTTTTCAACATATTCCTCCAACTCTTCTATGCTCTTCATTTGTGCAATCAGCTTGTCACGAATCAGCGCTGGTTTTTTATTATACAAATTCAAAACATCATACAAGGATGTTCCTTCATCTGCGTACGTATACGAATTTATGTTCCCTTCAAAATAAATGTGCTTGACATTTTTCTTTTCGATTACAAATTCAATTGCTTTCAACAACAAGCCTAAATTAGTACGCGCAATGATTGCTTTGACTTTATGCTCTTTCCCACTGCCCTTACCTTCTATGGAATAAACTTTTTCTTCCGTTACAAAATTTTTCCAGTTCAATACATCTACAGCAAGTTTTGCAATGTCTGCACTAAATCGAAAACTGGAAGAAAGCGTAAATATTTTAAAGTTGGCTTTCTCCAACGAATTTACTGCAAAGCGCCAACCGTAAATTTGTTGGTGCGTATCTCCAACAATTACTTTGGTTGCGGATTGTTTGAAAAATACATCCAACATAGCGGGCGAGGCATCTTGACCTTCATCAAACAAAATATAATCGTATCCCAAACGTGGTTGCGACAATTGAAATTTCTTTAAATAAAAATCGTGTATGATTTCTATTTCGCCTGAATCCATTTTGGCTAAAAACAAACGTGTTTGCTTTTCAATGTATGCGTATGCAGTCGATACAAATGCCTTGGCTTCTTGATCAAAAACGACATCACGATAATTGAGATCTTGTACTTTTAATTTGTCGCTGTTACAAAAATATGCGATGAATTTATTGATGTGATTGGCAGCAATATATTCTGCATGTTTGTCGCCGGTATTTTGCAAACCCAATATATCTACAATCTCGTGCGTCTTATAACCGTTTGCTTTGATGCGGTAATTATTTCTAAAAACGATATCTCGAAACGCCAATGAATGCGCAGTTTCTACTTTTACATTGTGTAAGCCTGCATCCGAAAATTTGCGTTGCGCTTCAATTTTTACCGACTTGTTAAAAGCTAAGTATAAAATCTTACTCGTAGTCGGACGACTTTTTGCGTATTCAATAATTGTTGTGGTTTTCCCCGAACCCGCAACGGCATTGATTTTAATATCTCCCGATGATTGAATAATGGCGCGTTGCTCTGATGTTAATTGCATGGTTGAAGTTGGAGATGTTTCATGTATTAGATAAATACCTACATGTGTAAATTTACTTATTAATGTGAATATATTTGCTAGAAGTAGCCTTCTAATGCATGCGAATAATTTTCAAAAGCTGTTATACTTTATGATATCTGTCTAAATCTCATTTACGCGGATTATTTACAATATAATTCGAAATGTTTTGATACGATTCTCCATTCCGAATAAAGTGTTCGTGAAAACTGCGCTGCCAAATAGTTGCTGATTGTTTGTAATTACCAATAGCCAATATATTTATTTGTTTTGCAACAGCAGATTTA
>JAYVNT010000194.1:0-2082 GCA_043758285.1 Flavobacterium sp. | reverse complement strand
AGGACGATGTACCTTAGTAAACTAATAGCAGGATTATTAACTTTAACCAGTCAACTAATTTTAGGACGAGGCAGTTATAAATTTAGCTTCAGTTCCGGGCAGACAGTTGGTCAATTCCCCAACTGCACAAAGCCTCGAACGTTAGGCGTCATTGTAAAACCCACACTACCACAGACGAAATTCCGTAACTTTACAATCAAATAATAGATAGACAAGAATGGAGGAATTAAAACAAAGTATAAAGAATCTAGCGGAAGTGTATTCGGCTAACCTAAAAGGTAAAATTGAGGCTAGACAAGAGGAAATGAAAGCCGACGACAATTCTCATTATTTGGTTTATCGAGTATTAGGTATTTCAACAAAAGAAGGGCAGCTTATTGACGCTTACCAAAATACAGGACGGTTTCTTTATAAATATGCAGGCTCTTTCCTAGAAGATGCTGCTACCTTATGCTTTAATTTCAAATTCCCAGAAGGAATTAAAACCAAAGTGGAAAACACAATCGGGCAACGACCAAAAACATTTGAAATTGACTTTCTAAATGGTAATGATGCGTTAGAAGTTAAATGGAGAGATGCTACAACAGATGGAGATCACATTACAAAAGAACATACAAGGGTTCAAGTAATAAGAGGACACGGTTATAAGCCAATTAGAATAATGTTCTACTATCCTCAAAGAGAACAAGCAATTAGAATCCAACAAACTTTAAAAACACTTTATACAGGTGTTGAAGGCGAATATTATGGAGGTGACGAGGCGTGGGATTTTTTACAAAATTATACAGGCGTTGATTTGAAAGCCATTCTAACAGAAATAGCAAACGAAAGAACACCAGAAAATGGAAAATAATAAAATCCTTCACGGCAATTGTATTGACATGCTTCAAGAAATTGATGCCAATAATATTGATTTGGTTTATTTTGACCCACCATTTTTTACTCAAAAAAAACATTCGCTAACCAACCGAGAAAATACTAAAACTTACGAATTCGATGACAAATACGAATCTTTAGAAGAATACCTATGCCTAATTGAAAAAACATTAATTCAAAGCAAGAGAGTTCTAAAAAATACAGGGAGTGTTTTCTTACATTGCGATAAGACAGCTTCTCACAATATCAGAATTATTTTAGATAAAGTTTTTGGGAAAGAAAATTTCCAAAGTGAAATTGTTTGGTCTTATAAACGTTGGTCGAACGCAAAAAAAGGGCTTCTAAATTCTCATCAAATAATTTTCTTCTACTCTAAAACAGAAAATTTCAAATTCAACACTCTATACACGGACTATTCTGCAACGACTAACCTTGACCAAATCTTACAGGATAGAGAGCGAAACGAAAATGGAAAATCTGTTTATAAAAGAGATGAAAATGGAATTGCCATATTAGGTAAAGAAAAGAAAGGAGTTCCCTTATCCGATGTTTGGGAAATTCCATATCTGAACCCAAAAGCAAAAGAAAGGGCAGGTTATCCTACACAGAAACCAGTTTTGTTATTAAACCAAATCATAAATATTGCGACAGACGAGGGAGACTTAGTATTAGACCCATTTTGTGGAAGTGGGACAACTTGCGTTTCTGCAAAATCATTGAAAAGACGTTTTATTGGTATTGACATTTCAAAAGATGCAGTAGAATTAGCAAATAATAGACTTGAAGAAATGGTAATTTCAGAATCAAGTTTATTAAACAAGGGCATTAACGACTATTTAGAAAAGACAGAAAAAGAGTTAGCAATACTTCAAAATATTAACGCATTTCCAGTACAAAGAAATGCAGGAATTGACGGTTTTCTAAAAGAGCATTCCGATGGGCTACCAGTTCCTGTAAAAATTCAAAATGATTATGAAACTATTGAAGATGCAACTGAAAAATTGGAACGAGCAACAATCGGCAAAAATTATCCGACAAAAATTGTAATCCAAACGAAAGATTCAGGTATTAGTAGACTATTTGACTTTCAGACAGATGTTATAATATTAAAGTCTCTTGAACTGCAAGCTAAAGACCTGACGAGAAGAACAACGAACGCCTAACACGAACTGTGTGAAAAACCAAATAATTAAGCAATTTTTTTTG
>JAYVNT010000193.1:0-2083 GCA_043758285.1 Flavobacterium sp. | reverse complement strand
TACTTAATCTATAAACTAACAAGAGTATTAATCAGAAAATTTTAAAAATCAAGTATTTTTACTTAGAAAAGACAAAAATTAAGGAATAATGCCTTATTTAAAACCGGTTAAATTATTAATTGGCTTAATAAAACAAAAGCCATCCAGTCCAGGTTGGGGATATAACTTGAATGACAATTTTCAACCCAAAATAAAGTTACCAACAACGTTTTGCTAAATTAAAAATAATTTTGTTTTAGCCTAAAATCGGTAACGAAAATGAAAAAGTGCTACCTCGATGTAGTTCACTTTCTACAAAAATATCCCCACCCTGAGCCACAATAAAATCCTTTGAAATGGCCAATCCTAAACCTGTTCCCGATTTTTCTTGACTGTTACTGGTAGGAACTTGGAAGAATTTATCAAAAATTTTATCCTTAAATTTACCCTCAATCCCTTTACCAAAATCTTGTACCGAAAATTGCACTTTACCATTTTTTTGTTCGGCAGAAATAATAATTTTTCCGTGTTCTGGCGTATATCTAATAGCATTTGATAAAAAATTTACCATCACCCAAGCCGATTTTTCAACATCAGCATTTACCTTAGGCAAATCATTTCCAATGATAATTTCAAAATGAATATCTTTTTGTTCAGCAATGGTTTGAACCGTATTTTTAGCGTAGTCAATAATACTTTCGGGGGCAGTTTCAAGCTGATTTAAGTTAATTCTTCCCGTTTCAACTTGTGATAAATCTAATAGTTCACCCGTAATTTTCAATAACCTTTGGCTGTCTTCTTTAATGTTTTGAATCAATTTGTGCTGTTCTTCATTTACCTGCCCAACTCGTTCGTCTTCTAACAATTTCAAGGACATTTTGATGGCAAAAATTGGAGTCTTTAATTCGTGGGAAATAGTGGCAATAAAGTTCGTCTTTGCTAAATCTAACTCTTGAAATTTAGTAATGTTTTTTAAAATAATTACCGTTCCCGCCGAAGTATTATTTTCAGGATTCTTCACTTCCAAAAGCTCCTTCGTGAAATAGCTTTCTTTTCCCTCCGCAAAAATTTTGAGGTGTTTAACATCTTCATGCGACTGCAATAAATTTCTAAATAAATCATTATGAATTGCTACATCTGGAGCATATTCGCCCACTAAATCAAACTCGGCAACCCCTAATAAATTTGTGGCTACTTGATTGACAAACAGTATTTTTTTCTGTTCGTCCAAACCAACAATCGCATCGTGCATATTGTTGATGATAGTCTCAATCCTTCGTTTTTCAAACATCAGTTTAGCCAAATTGCTATGCTCATAATTATCCAACCTTTCCGCCATGGTATTAAAGGCATTTGCCAACTCTTCAAACTCATCATTTGAGTGCAGATGTAAGCGAAGTCCATAGTTTTTATTGGCAATTGCCTTGATACCATCGGTCAATTTACTGATTGGTTCGGCAATATAATTGGGGAAATTAAAAGCAAAGGTGAAGGCAATAATGAACACAAATGCAATGACAAATGATAATAGTTGGGTAGCTTTATCGGCGGTAAGTTCAGCATTGTGATTTTTCTGAACAATGGTACTCATATTGACATTAATAATCTGATAAATTTGCTGCTTTATTATGGGAAAATGACTATCTAAGCCATCTTTTTTATAGGCTTCAAACTCTATTCTCAACTTTTCGGTAGGTGCTTTTTCGCCTAATTCAGTAATGTTGTTTTCTTGTTCTTTCAAGTTTTTCTCAAAAATAGTCAAATTGTATATTTGTAAGTTTGGAGATTCTAAAACTTCCAACATCTTCTGAGAATAATCAAGGGTTTCGTAGTTATCTCTTAAGATATTTTTAGAATCCGATGACAATTGTCGAAGATACCAAACGCCTAACCCACCCGTAAATAAAGTTACCAAGAACAAAAAGGCAATACCGAGCGAAATTTTAGTTTTAATTTTCATCTGATTATAAATTTTCAGTTATTTTCAAAGATATTAGATTGGAACGCATAGTCGGAACGCTTAATACTTACTTTGAATTTCTAACTTTAATGGTGGGCATTTCATTTTATGAAAGAATAATTAGGTCAATATCAGAAGCTGATA
>JAYVNT010000192.1:0-2083 GCA_043758285.1 Flavobacterium sp. | reverse complement strand
TCTTTTTCTGTCATGGAATTTCCGCCGAGAAAGTCGATGATTTCTCCATCATCGTCATCATTAGTATTAATCTGATTTTTTGTATTATTTTCTGGGATTAAATTTTCTTTTTTCGATATTGTATTATTTTCATGAGGTTTAGATTCTGAATAAGATAAGATACCTTGGTCGATATTTACTGCTTCTACTTTCTGTGGCTCAGCGATAGAAATTATGTTTGGAATCATAACTTCCGTATTAGCAATAATTTCTTGCTTTATCGCTACTATTTGTTCTGGAATACGAATTTCTTTAGGGTTTGAAGTGTTTGATTCTTGTAGTTGCGGAATATCTATGATTAATTTTTTTTGAGTAATTTTTGTTTCAAGAGATGCTATTTCTTGTGGTTTTTGATTTAATGATTTTTCAATAATTGTTGAATGGTCTATCGTCTTATCGTCTACAGATTGTTCTGATTTTATTAGATTTTCTGATAGTGCATTTGAATATTTTAAACTAGAATCCGAAATCGCTCGTTCTTCGCGCGTTTGACGAATTGGTCGATTTTGTTGTGTTGATATATTTTCTTTTTGTATTACAGTTTGATCTTGTGATGTTTGTGATTCGATTGATCGAGATTTTAGTATTTTTGGAGTGATTGTAAGATCAGGGATAACAGTTGATATTTCGGTAATTCCAGCTTCTCTTAAAGCACTATCAGCTAAGCGTGTCGCCATTTTTTGATCTTGTGATAAATTTAATTGTATAGATTCTCTTTGTAAAACAAATTCTTCTGGTAATGTGTTTTCTAATTCTTTTTTATTTTTATTTAGTGAATCTGAATCAATTTCGTGATTTTTTTCTTTATTAGAATTATTAGATTTAGAATTGTCTTGATTATCTAGCAATTGATTATTTTTTATATTTACTTTATTTGATCTACTAAACATGTTATAAATACGTGAAAATAAAACATCATTTTTAAGTAGTTTTGGTAAAAATAATCCAATTCCAATAAAAATAACAGCTAAGATTAAGACGATAATTTGTGTTGTGTTTAATACATTCATGTTTTATTTCACTATTATTTTACGTTATTTTTTATAACCGTATAAACATTCATTAAGGCTCTATCAAGATTTTCACGTGGAGCTGTCATCATACGTTTATGGCGATGATCTTTCTCCATGTAAACAATCTGTTTAAAAGCCGGGATTAACTCGCGTTTATATTCTTGTAGAACTTTACCCAACTCTTCATATGTATTTGAGGTATCTGGTAATAATTCTGGAAGAAGGGCATTTATGTGATGTTCAGTCGCTTTTTCGTTCGGCTCGAAGTAATCAACAAAAGTCCCTTTGATATTAACTGTTCCAAAGACATCAGTTGTTGCGAATTTTGGCGTTGGATAATTAACAGGCTCACTGGTCAAAATAACAGGCATCCGATGCATGATAATTTCCATCGCTTTTAATGATTTTGGACTATTTAGCTTTTCTGACCATTCAGGATTTGGTTTAAAATGAGGCATGGCAAGTCGTAAAAATGGAACACGGAAGTTCTGTTTGATATCTTCGACGATAATTTCCCATTGTGTTTCTAAAGCTGTATCGACAGCATAAATTTTATCAGGGACAAGCATCCGCATAGCAAAGACATGACGATACCAACCGAGTTCGGTTTTATTTAATGTATCAATTGTACTAAGAATTTTGTCACGTTTATTCTTATCTAAACTTAAAACAACCGTTGGACCGTCAAGTTTTACACGCCGTGTTGCACCATCACCATTTCCAAGAATCTCAGATGCAAGAGGTTGAAATTCGATGCCAGGCTCAAGAAGAGCTGTTTTTCGAGGTTCTAGACGAGATTTTATTGGAACGTTTTGAATTCCATCATCATCATCATCTGCGACTTTCATTTTTTTAGATAATATTTCAACGGGTTTGATGTCGTCATCATCGTCATTTTGAACTTTTTGATTTTTTAAGGTTGTAGCAACGACGATAACTTCATCATCATCATAATCTTCTTTATTCAATACTTTTTTGGTTGGTATCGGAACAGCAATGTCATCATCATCTGCTACATCGTTATTTACTGA
>JAYVNT010000191.1:0-6670 GCA_043758285.1 Flavobacterium sp. | reverse complement strand
AAGCATTAGAATTAGAAGCTAATAAGATGAAAGAATTGGATAAAGTAAACCCAAGAATTTTGCGTTACTTAGGATATTCAGCTTATGAAAATGGAAATACTGATGCGGCATTAGAGGCACTTCAAAAGTATATTTCAAGTCCAACAAACAAAATTATTCCTCGCGATTATTTGTACTTAGGTCAAGCCAAAATCAAAAAAGGAACAAGCATTGATGGAAAATCAGTTGACCCAATCCAGTTAGCAGCAGGAATTGCCGATCTTAAAAAAGCTGTTGAAATGGAACCTTTAGCCGCCAATGAATTGAATGAAATAGGAAAAAAATTATACGACCAAAAAGCATTTGGAGCAGCAGCAGCTGTGTTTGAAGTAGCAGTTACCAATCCAAATTCTAAAAACTATTTGCTTGATAATTTCTTTTTAGGAAATGCAATCTATTATGACAACACCAGAAAAGAAGTTGTAAAACCAGATCCAATTGCTTTACAAAAAGCAGATGTGGCTTTCGGGAATGTAATCACTGCATCACCAACAACTCAGGATGCCTATATTTTTAGAGCAAGAACCAACAGATTATTGGAAAATGATACAATGATGGCTACTTATTACCAACAATATCTTGACACAGTAACCGCAAAAGGAGATGAAGAAGTGACTAAAAACAAAGCTAAGTTTATAGAAGCTTATAATAATATTGCCTCTACTTTCGCCAATACCGATAAAGTAAAAGCAAAAGAATTTTTGAACAAAACCTTAGCGCTTGACCCTGCAAATGCTTACGCACTCGAAGCAATAAAATTGTTGAAATAATTTTAAAAACATAATTTTCAGAAAGCCGTTTCAAAATCTTGAAGCGGTTTTTTTATTGGAACCATTTCCAAATTAACTCATTCTCACCGGAGGATGAAATCCGAACTGAGCGTAGCTAAATTGATTATCTTTGCCGCCTAGAATAAATACAATGCTAACAAAACAAACACAATTAGCCGTCGAAAAAGGAGAAATGCTGCCACTAATGGAAGAGTTTTACACCATTCAAGGCGAAGGATTTCATACAGGAACAGCTGCTTATTTTATCAGAATTGGCGGTTGCGATGTAGGTTGCCATTGGTGTGATGTGAAAGAAAGTTGGAATGCTGAACTGCATCCGCCAACAGCAACGGATGTAATTGTTGCCAATGCGAAGAAATATGCCGATACAGTCGTAGTAACCGGTGGCGAACCATTGACTTGGGATATGACTTTGCTAACTCAAAAATTAAAAGACAACAATTTAAAAGTACATATCGAAACATCTGGTGCTTATCCTGTAACCGGAACTTGGGATTGGTTTTGTTTGTCACCAAAGAAAAATAAATTGCCAGTTGCCGATGCCTATGCGATTGCTAACGAACTAAAAGTGATTGTTTACAACAAACACGATTTCATTTTTGCCGAAGAACAAGCAGCCAAAGTAAACTGCAACGCCATTCTTTTCCTTCAACCCGAATGGAGTAAAAAAGAAGAAATGACGCCACTAATTGTTGATTATGTGATGAACAATCCAAAATGGCGCATTTCGTTGCAAACGCATAAATATTTGAACATTCCTTAAATGAAATCACAATTCTTATTAGATCCAAACATCACTTTTTTAAACCACGGTTCTTTTGGTGCTTGTCCTAAACCTATTTTTGAGGAATTTCAAAGCTTTCAGTTAGAACTCGAAACTGAACCGGTAGATTTTATCCAAAGAAAACAACCTGAGTATTTAAAAGCAGCTCGCAAAAGTTTAGCAAAATTTGTCGGTTGTCAAGCGCAAGATTTGTTTTTCACTAACAATCCTACTTTTGCAATAAATGTCATTATGCGAAGCTTAAAGCTTAATAAAGGCGACGAAATCTTGACAACCAATCACGAATATGGCGCGATGGATAGAACTTGGAATTTCTATTGCAAAAAATCAGGAGCCAAATACATTCGACAAAATATAAGCTTACCGGTTGTTTCTAAAGAACAAATTATCGAAGAATTCTGGAAAGGGTATAACGAAAACACCAAAGTAGTTTTCCTAAACCAAATGTCAAGCGCAACCGCTTTGTTATTTCCTGTAAAAGACATATGTGACCTAGCTAAGGAATTAGGATTGACAACCATTATTGATGGCGCTCACATTCCAGCACATATTGATTTAAATATTGCTGAATTAAATCCCGATTATTACACCGGAACACTTCACAAATGGATGCTATCGCCAAAAGGAAGTTCCTTTCTCTATGTAAAGCCAAGCTTGCAAGCTGCTTTGGAACCATTAGTTGTAAGTTGGGGTTATGAAAGTCTATCGCCAAGCGAAAGTCAATTTATAGATTACCATGAAATTCAAGGCACTCGTGATGTTTCTGCATTTTTATGTACGTCCAAAGTAGTTGAATTTTTAGAGCAAAATAATTGGAAAGCAGTTTCAAGAGGGTGCAAACAAATTGTTTTAGACAATTACCAACGCTTTTGTGATTTACTAAACACACAACCAATTTGCCCAATAACATCTGAATTTTTAGGACAAATGGCGAGTGTTCCAATCAATACCCAAAAGCCATCAGAACTAAAAGAACTTTTATATTCTAAATATAAAATCCAAATTCCCGTGATGCCTTTGAATGGCAAAACATATCTTCGATATTCTATAAATGCGTACAATTCTCAAACCGATTTAGATATTTTGTATAAAGCTTTGGAAAAAATTATCAAAACGACTGATTTTATTCAAGTGTAAGTTTTGCTAAATAATCAAAATATTCCCCTTCGAGAATTAATTCGCACTGCAAACCATTGGCGAAAGCCAAATTTTGTAAGGTATTATAATCAAGATATAACCAAGGAAAAGGTTCTTCGGTTTTTCCTTTGTAGCTAACTGTAAAAGTCAATTCGCCATAATAACCGTCGACGGGAACTAAATAACTTCCGTCTTCATCTTCATCAAACATATAAATTATATCAGAGCTGTCAATTAAAATTTGCCCATAGGGGTTCAAAAGAGATTTTAGTTTATCCATGTATTTCGTGGTTTCAGCCAATGTTCTAAAAATTCCTGTTCCATTCATTAAAAGTAAAATTGTATCGTATGTTTCGTTTTCGACTTCTAAAATATTCTGAACTCGAGTTTTTTTTAAGCCCCGAAGTTCACAGGCACTTATTGCGTTTATAGAAATATCAATTCCGGTAATATCGAAACCTTTTTCTTGAAGATAAAGAGCATGACTTCCCGCGCCACAACCTACATCGAGGATTTTGCCTTTGGAAAGTTGCAACGCTATTTGTTCCAATTTTGGCATCACGCTAAAATCTCGAAAAAGATATTCCACAGACATTTCATCCGTTACGGAAATATTGGTTTCGGTTACCAAATCCTGTGGAGAATTCTTGGTTTGAAAATCGAGTATGGCTTTCCCGAAAAGATCTTTCATTCTAGTTTATTTGGTTATTCGAGTATTTGGTTATTCGTTTTATGTAATTTTGCAATTCATTTATTAAATAATCAAATTGACAAATCCACCAATTGGCATACTACAAAAGCTAGCCAAAGATAAGCATATCGAAAACAAAAAGTATTTCGACAAGCTCAAAAAGAAAACACCCAAGAATTTGGATTATGTAATGCAGGAATTGCACGATGCCGAGTTCAAACGCAACAATTGTTTGAACTGTGCCAATTGTTGTAAAACAACCGGACCGTTATTTACTTTAGCTGATATAGAACGAATTTCGAAACATCTAAAACAAAAACCACAGCAATTCATAGACCAATATCTGCACATTGATGAAGACAAGGATTATGTTTTGCAAAGCGTTCCGTGTACGTTTTTGGACAACGAAAACTATTGCATGATTTACGATGTGCGCCCAAAAGCGTGCCGTGAATTTCCGCACACTGACAGAAAAAAATTCCAGCAGATTTCAGATTTGACTTTGCAGAATGTTGCCATTTGTCCTGCAGCTTATAATATTGTGGAAGAAATGAAGAAACGTTTGCCGCTTTAATAAATCAAATACTTCTTCCGCATTTCCTTGTAATCATTCAATCCTTTCTTCCACGATTTTCTAATTTCAGCTTCAGATGTTCCCGCTTCAATTTGCTGTTGGAGTTTTTTAGTTCCGGCTAATTTGGTAAAGAATGAATTGAAAAATTTCGATTTATCATCGGTTTCATTATACGCTTTAATCAGCCATTTCAATTCCAGTTGATATACATTTGGTGCTGAACTTAAATCTTCACCGTAGCACAATTGGTTTTTATAAGGCGGTTCTTTGGCTCCCATATTTGGAACAGGAGTAAAACTGAAATTGCTCTTTGGCAAAAATGGAGAACCATAAACCTGAAATTGCTTTTCTGTGCCACGACCCACACTAACATTAGTTCCTTCAAACAAACACAAACTCGGATACAAATTAATTGCTTTGTCATTTGGTAAATTAGGCGAAGGTTTTACAGGCAGACTATAAAACATATTGTGTTTATAATTTAAACACGGAATTACGGTCAGCTCACATTGAATTCCATCTTTAAGCCATTTTTCTCCATTAATCATTTTCGCATATTCACCAATCGTCATGCCGTGTAACAACGGGATTGGATGCATACCAACAAAACAGGCATAGTCTTTTTCTAAAACTGGTCCGTCAACAATACTGCCGTTAGGATTTGGTCTATCCAAAACAATCAGTTGAATTTTATTTTCAGCACAAGCTTCCATGATGTAATGTAGCGATGATATATAAGTGTAAAATCGTGCACCAACATCTTGCAAATCAAAAACCATAATGTCTATTCCAGCTAATTGCTCTGGCTTCGGTTTGTTATTATCGCCATATAATGAAATAATTGGCAAACCGGTTTTGGCATCTTTGCCATCCGTTACATGTTCACCAGCATCCGCAGTTCCTCTAAAACCATGTTCAGGAGCGAATATTTTTTGGAGGTTGATTTTTTTCGATATTAGAAAATCCACAATATTTAAATTTACCTGCGTGCCTTCCGGAGCATAATAGTTTAAAACTCCGGTTTGATTGGTAACTATCCCGACTTTTTTATCTTTTAATAAAGGAAGATAAGAGTTATAATTTTCGGCACCGGTTTGAATTCCACCTATTATATTTTCAGAAATAATTTCTATTTTCTTTTCTCGGTGCTCTATATTCTTTCCCGAACTCCCACAAGAAGTTATTAGCAAAACCGATAATAAAACTGTATTTTTGAACACCAAATTTGAAATCATACCTTTGAAATTAGAATATTTTATAGCAAAACGACTCATTACTGCTAAAGACCATAAAAGTAGTATTTCCGCGCCAATAATAAAAATCGCCATCACAGCAATCGCACTTGGAATGATTATGATGATTGTTTCCATTGCAACAGGAATTGGGCTTCAACAAAAAATACGCCAGAAAGTTTCCGCTTTCAATGGGCACATTATAATTTCAGGTTATAATGACAACAATTCAGATGTTAGCACAACGCCAATTTCAATTCATCAAAATTTTTACCCAAATTTCAAAAACGTTGATGGCATAACCCATGTCCAAGCTGTGGCTAGCAAAGCTGGAATTATAAGAACAGAATCAGCATTTGAAGGAATTATTTTCAAAGGCGTCGGCAATGATTACCAATCAGAAAATCTAAAAGAATACTTGGTCGAAGGTAGATTGCCTAATTTAAAATCCAATCTCAACGAAGAAGTGTTTATCTCTCAATATTTATGCAATCGATTAGGATTGAAACTTGGTGATAAATTTGTGACCTATTTCATGAAAGAAAACAGCGAAGGGTACAACCTCCGTAATTTCAAAATAGTTGGAATATACAATTCGGGTTTTCAAGAATTCGATGCCAGTTATGTTATCGGTGATATTCGTCATGTGCAACGAATAAATAAATGGAAACCAGACCAAATCGGTTCTTTTGAAGTTTTTGTTGATGATTTCACACAGATTGAAAGTAAAGGACAACAAGTCTATCAAGAAACATCATCCACTCTCGACTCTCAAACAATTGTTGAAAAATTCTATTATATCTTCGAATGGCTCAAACTTTTTGATTTCAATATCATTGTCATTTTAATTGTTATGATAGCAGTTTCCACCATCAATATGATAGTAGCATTGCTGGTTTTAATCCTTGAAAGGACCCAAATGATTGGAATACTCAAATCGCTTGGAGCTAATAATTGGTCTATTCGAAAAGTATTTCTCTACAATGCTTTTTACTTAATCGCTCGTGGACTATTCTGGGGAAATTTAATAGGAATTGGACTTTTACTGCTTCAAAAACAGTTCGAAATTATCAAATTAAACCCCGAAAGCTATTATGTAAATGTGGCACCAGTCGATATAAACCTCCCATACATTCTAGCTTTAAATATAGGAACAGTATTGATTTGTTTATTGGTTTTACTTATTCCATCTTACATCATAACAAAAATATCACCTTCCAAATCCATTCGTTTCGAATAGTAGCAGCGAATTGTCCGTGCTTTATCAGTAATCCATATTCCCGCTTTTCGCTGTATCTTTTTCTTGAGAAAGTCAAGAAAAAGGATGCCGCTTCAATCGGTGCTAAAGAGGTTTTGTTGTTTTTGTTTGTCAAAACCTAATGTTCGAAACATATAAATCGGGTTTTCAGCGGTTTAAAAAAA
>JAYVNT010000190.1:0-2086 GCA_043758285.1 Flavobacterium sp. | reverse complement strand
TTCGCTCCATTTGAATTAATTTCTAATTTCGTATTTCCATTGTCATTTGAAATAATGGGCGAGAACAAATAGCTTGCTGTTACACCCACTTGGGGTTTTGTGTAAAATGCTTTAAGCCGTTCAGCCTCCAAGCCGTTCACTTGGATTAGATTCGTATTTTCATTAATTAATGGGCTATTCCTTTTTGCAACTTCTACGTAATCAGTTAGTTGTGCTTTTAGCGACGAACTACTAAAAAATAGAAGAAGTACGACTGTTATTTTCTGTATCGACATAATTAAATGCGGTGTTTAATGTTATCAATCAAGTTCCTCTTCTTTAAAATTACCTTTGGCATCAAATACCAATTCTTTGCCTTTAATTTGGATTTCAAAGGTTATTATTCCATTTGCTTTTGTAATCTTTTCATAACCTCTAATCCTTTCGTTTGGATAATTGGATTTTATATACTTTTGGATGGAATGATCAGAGGGTAATCGATTTGCTTGAATAACTAATTCTGTCTCAACTACTTTGGCATCTTGATTGAATGAAACAGCTCCTTTTTCAGCTCCGTTCACATACTTTGCTTCCCAAATTGGACTTTCATCATTCCATTTTTGAATGAGAGCCTTTGGGTACATTCTTTTAAACGCAATTTCGATTTTTGAAGGAACTTGGGCAGTTGATTGTATTTTCTGAGTAAAAGCAAATGAGCAAATTAAGCAATTAAGCAAGACTAAAATTATCTTTTTCATCCTTATAAAAAATTTACACTGTTAAAATTTATTGTAAAGATGAAAATCAATTTAGGATAAATGTTGGATTTTGAAATGTTATTGAAAAAACATGAAAAGGTTTTTTATATTGATAATTGATGTTCCAACGGTTTAAATTCACAATTTTTTTGACGATTGCCAGTCCTAATCCATTACCTTGCGTTGAAGCGTTGGCTTTAGAAAAACGCTGAAATAATTTTGCTTCTACTAACGGATATAAAAGACCCGTGTTTGAAAATATAAGTTCATGCTTTGTGAGCGTGATTTCAATTCTTCCATGGTCAATATTGTGTTTAATGGCGTTTAGGAAAAGATTACTGATAAGAATTTCCGTCAAAAAAGAGTGCGTTTTTAGCATCGTATCATGCTCCCAAGTTTTGACGATGGTTATATTTTTTGGAGTGGCTTGTTCAGCAAAAAACGTAAAGTTCTTTTCTAATAAATCTATCATCGAAACCGTCGTCATTTCACTAAAATGATGATTATCAATTCTCGAAAGAAGGAGCAAATTTTTATTTAGTCGGTTCAATCGTGAAACCGTGTCCATCAATTTCAACAAAATTTTGGATTGCCCTTGGGTAATGTCTGGACGTTGAATGAGTGTTTCGATATTGGCTTGAAAAACTGCCAAAGGGGTTTGTAATTCATGTGCGGCATTTTCAATAAATTCTTTTTGGGAACGATAAATCGTTACATTTCTCTGAATCAGGTTATCAATGGAAAGGTTCAAGCGATGAAACTCCTCAATATTAGAATCATTTTGCTTGATGGGCAAAAAACTATCAATTTCAAAGGTTTCTATCTGATTAAGCGTATCATAAAACGGTTGCCAGAGTCTCAACGACAACCATTTTGTGAGAAAATACAAACCAATCAATAATAAAAATAGAACAATCCCAAATAAGTAAACAATACTTCTCATCAAGTCCTGATTCTCGACTAAGTTGATTCTTGCCAAAAAAACGAACGGCTTATCTTGAATCTTAATCGGGTTTAATAACACCCGATAAGGTTCGTTTTCAAAATTAAGGGTATCGTAATAATTTCTATAAATGAAATGCTCACCAATCAATTTTGATGTCATTGGTTCAATTTTAACGTCTCTACTATACTTATTCCAAGTGTTAATATCTGTAATTTTCAGCGATGCCAAATGATATTTATTAAATTCATTTTTTCGTAGTATCAACGCTTCATCGGCATCTTCAATGTACAGTTTCTCTGTAACTACATAAAATAATGGTGCAGTAATCAGAAGAACCACCACCGAAAGGATTTGATACGTTCTGAGCGTTTTATGTAATAATTTTTGTTTCATGATTGCCATC
>JAYVNT010000189.1:0-6692 GCA_043758285.1 Flavobacterium sp. | reverse complement strand
GGTCTGGGTGAAAAAGAATTAGTTAACAAATGTGCCGATGGTGTTCCGTGTACAGAAGCAGAACACCAACTTAACAGAAGAAGCGAATTTATAATTACGGCACTCTAAAATAAAACGCTAATAATCATTATTTTTTAAGCATCCAGCAATGGATGCTTTTTTATTACCTTTAAAAAATGAAAAATGCAAAACTTTTTAGAGACTTTTTAGAAAGTGAAAAAGCTGGTGGGTTTACCCTAATTATCTGTACAATTTTCTCTTTAGTTATTGCGAATTCCATTTGGAGTGAAAGCTATTTACACCTTTGGCATTACCATTTTCTGAATTATTCAATTGAATATTGGATAAATGATGGCTTAATGACTATTTTCTTTTTATTAATTGGCTTAGAATTAAAAAGAGAAATCTATATTGGCGAATTATCCAATCTAAAAAACACTTTATTACCCATTGCTGCTGCTATTGGGGGAATATTGATTCCTGCTGGATTGTACTTATTTTTAAATTATGGAACAGCAACTCAATATGGAGCAGGAATTCCAATAGCTACCGATATTGCCTTTGCATTGGGAATTTTATCATTATTAGGGAACAAAGTTCCTGTTTCTTTAAAAGTGTTTTTAACCGCTTTGGCAGTTATTGATGATTTAGGAGCAATTTTAATCATTGCGGTTTTCTATACGAAGACCTTACTTTGGAATAATTTATTAATAGCTTTAGGAATATTTGTATTTTTACTTTTACTAAATAGATTGAAAGTACGCAACCTAATTCCTTATCTAATTGGTGGACTAGTAATGTGGTTTTATATGCTCAATTCTGGTGTTCATGCAACTATTACTGGAGTTTTGTTAGCTTTTACCATTCCTTATGGAAACGGAAGCAAAACATCATCATCCCACATTTTACAGCATTTTTTACACAAACCGGTTGCTTTTATTATTCTGCCGCTTTTTGCTTTAGCCAACACAGCCATTCAATTAAATCCAGATTGGCATTATGCTTTAAAACAGCAATACACACTAGGAATTGCTTTGGGATTATTAGTTGGAAAACCAATCGGAATATGGATTTTTAGTTTTCTTTCGGTTAAACTAAAAATAAGCAAACTTCCTGAAGATTTAAATTGGAAAGCAATCCTAGGAGTTGGATTTTTAGGAGGAATTGGATTTACCATGTCAATATTTATTACGCTTCTCACCTTTTCAGATAATGAACATATTAATAATTCTAAAATTATGATTCTGGTTTCTTCGTTAATCGCTGGAATTTTTGGTTTATTATTTTTAAAATCTATTTTAAAAAAGGATTATAATGTGCCAAATTCGTAATTCGTAATTCGTAATTCGTAATTCGTAATTCGTAATTCGTAATTATTTAATACCAATTCTTTCTTTTGAAATAATAAATCATTCCCAATAACAATAAAATCATAAGTCCGATTATGATGAAATAACCATATTGCCAGTGCAATTCGGGCATATTGTCAAAATTCATTCCATAAACACCAACAATAAAAGTCAACGGCATAAAGAAAACCGAAACAACAGTCAACGTTTTCATTACTTCATTCATCTTATGATTTTGTGTCGAAAAATAAAAATTAGAAGCACTATCAAGAGTTGTCATATCATATTCTATTTGTTCCAAAAGCTCTAAACTCTTTTGATGCAAACGTTCGAAAAAACTATAATTATCGCCATCAATAGCATTGAAAACGTTATCGTCCTTGATGCTTTTTATAGAATACAAAGAATCGCGCAACGGAATGATAGAACGCTTGAAAAAGTTATAATTATCTCGATGTTTTTCTATTTGCTCCAAAATTTTTGGATTGGTACTAGTTTTTGACAAATTAATCAAATCCTCTACTCGATCTTCTTCATTTTCTATAGTTATATAAAAATTTTCCATCACGGAATCAAGTAATAAATACAATAAATAATCCGCTTTTTTATCTCTTAGAATTCCTGAATGTGTTCTGATTCGTTCTCGAATGTGCGTAAAAAAATCACTTCTTTTTTCCTGAAACGAAACTAAAACGCCATTCTTCAAAAGAAAACTAATTTGTTCTACATTAATATTGTAGGTGTCTTCTTCTGGCAAGAGTGATTTAATATTAAAAAACAACGTGTCGTCATATTCCTCTAATTTTGTTCTTTTGGTGGTGTTCAAAATATCGGAAAGCATAAAATTATCAACTTTCAAACATTCGCCAATTGTTTTCACAACATCAATTTCGTTCAAACCGTGAACATTCAACCAATTAGTTTTGTTTAAATCAAGATGCTTATGAATTTCATTAACTTCAAATTCATTAAACTCTGCTAAATCATTAGTGTCATATACAAACAATTGAATTTCTGTTTGTGTATACTTATGAACTCCTGTATATTCCAACAAAGTAGGTTGTACTTTTTTTCCTTTCTTGTATTTAATTTTTCTCACGAATTCTAAATTTGTTTAAATTTAATACTATTTCTTTTTTTAGAACTATTTTTACCAAAAATCATTTTATGCAAACGTTAATCATCAACATAAAAGAACTATTGCAAGTTAGAGAAACTTCGATAGATAAAGTTTCGGGAAGTGAAATGGCAATTTTACCAACTATTAAAAATGCCTATTTATTGATAGAAAATGATATGATTGCAGCTTTTGGTTCGATGGATAACTATCCAAAAATAATCGCCGATAAAACAATTGATGCCTCTGGAAAACTAGTACTTCCAACTTGGTGCGATAGCCACACACATCTTGTTTATATGGGCAATCGCGAACAGGAATTTGTAGATAGAATTAACGGTTTGACTTATGAAGAAATTGCCAATCGAGGTGGTGGCATTTTAAATTCTGCCAATAAACTAAACGAAGCTTCGGAAGAAGAAATTTATAACCAATCCAAAAAAAGACTAGAAGAAATTATCCAACAAGGAACTGGAGCTGTAGAAATTAAATCAGGTTACGGTTTAACGGTAGATGGCGAACTCAAAATGCTTCGTGTGATAAAAAAATTGGCTGACAATTATCCTATAACAGTCAAAGCAACGTTCCTCGGCGCACACGCTTTTCCAAAAGAATATAAAGAAAATCATACCGCTTATATTGATTTATTGATTAATGAAATGTTACCAAAAATTGCTGAAGAAAAATTAGCAGATTTCATTGATGTGTTTTGTGAAACGGGTTATTTTTCGGTAGAAGAAACCGAACGAATTATGGAAGCTGGGAAACAGTATGGTTTACGTTCCAAAATACATGTGAATCAATTTACAGCTATCAATGGCATTGCAGCTTGCGTAAAACACAACGCCCTTTCTGTTGACCATTTAGAAATTGTAACCGATGAAGATATTGAAGTTTTAAAAAATAGTGAAACCATGCCTGTAGCATTGCCAACTTGTTCCTATTTTATCAGTATTCCCTATACGCCAGCACGAAGAATGCTTGCCGCAGGTTTACCTTTAGCTTTAGCTTCCGATTTTAATCCTGGAACTTCACCGGCTGGCAATATGAATTTTGTAGTAGCAACGGCTTGCATCAAAATGAAAATGACTCCCGAAGAAGCCATCAATGCTGCAACTATAAACGGTGCTTATGCAATGGGAATTTCTGCCTCTCAAGGAAGCATAACTGTTGGCAAAAAAGCAAATCTTATTATCACAAAACCACTAAATTCTTTCTATGAATTGCCTTATGCGTTTGGCAGTAATTTGATTGAACAAGTTATCATTAATGGTTGCGTTATAGCATAAAAAAAGTCTCGATTTATCGAGACTTTTCACTTTCGAATTAATTCAATCCTTTAAAAAAATAAGTACTATCGTAAGCTGAAACTACTTTTTGAAACCAGTTCTCCTTTGTCAAATACATTGACAAAATAAGTTCCTTTAGCAAAATCCTTTCCTGGCAATTGTTCTGAAACTTCTACTGATTTGTTTTCATATTTTACGGTCGTAGTAAAACTATACGTTAATGAGTTTTCTCCAAAAGAAATTGTTGCTTTGTCTCCCAAAACATTATTTTTCGAATCAATTACTTGAACATAATAGGTTTTATCACCCGATTTTGCAATCTTGTTTTCTGCAATTGTAAAACTTACATTAAGCATATCGGTTCTACTAGCTTTATCTGTTGGAATCTGTTTTCCTGAACTTCTTACTTTATAAGAAGCAGTTTTTAAATTGGTAACACTCAGTTTAGAACCCAATTCAACTGTTTTAGCTAAATCTTCGTTTTGACCAACAAGCACTTTGTTATATTTTTTATTATCTTCCAAAACCACTTTAGTACTATCTAAATTGGTGGTCAAGGTTTGATTTTCTTTTTTCAAAGTATCAACTTGAACCATCATATCTTTCATTTTTGTTTCCAAAGCTTTGTATTGGCTTTTGTATTTCTGCAACGAAGCATTATCGCCCTTAGCCGTTTTTAATTCTGTCATAAGTTTGACAACTTTATCGCGTTCTATGATTAACTCATCCGACATTGACGTGTTTTCTGCAATGGCTGCATCATAAGTAGTTTTCAAGTCTGCTAAGTCTTTTAGCACCGATTCTTTTTCAGATTTAACAGTAGTAACTGTGGTTTGCAATGTTTTTGCATCAGACGTTAGTTTAAAAATATAAATTAAACTACCAATTAATAAAACAGCTAATATTCCAATAATAGCTTTTAATTTTGAATGATCGTTCTTGTTTTCCATGTGTTAAGTTTTTTTGATTATCAAATGTAATACTATTTAATATAGTAACGTAAAATAAACAATTTTATTATATTTTTGGTAAAATATTTTTTTTGATGGAAAATATAATTCCGTTTTCGATTACCGATTTAGCCAAAGTTACCAATCACAGAAGTGGTGAAGTAAAATTTGGCGAAAAAATGCTCACCATCCCAAAAGGCGAAAATTGTCAAGAGTTTTTAAAAAACTGTGAAGCACAATATGTACTGTTTGGTATTCCTGAAGATGTTGGAATTCGTGCTAATTTTGGTCGTCCTGGTGCCGATTCGGCATGGGAAAGTGCCATAAAAAGTATTGCTAATATTCAACACAATCGGTTTTGCAAAGGAAGCCAAATTGTTGTTTTAGGCAAACTTGACGTAGTTAAAGAAATGGAAGAAGCCAAAGATTTGGATTTTCACAAAACGGATGACAGAAAAAAATTAAGCTTGTTGGTTGAAAAAATTGACAAAGAAGTCGTTCATATCATTAGTTGTATTGTAAAGTATGGCAAAACACCAATTGTTATTGGAGGCGGACACAACAATGCTTATGGAAATATAAAAGGAACTGCCTTAGGGTTAGGAAAACCTATCAACGCAATCAATTTTGATGCCCATTCTGATTTTAGAATTCTGGAAGGAAGACACAGTGGAAACGGTTTTTCGTATGCGTATGAAGAAGGTTTTTTGAAAAAATATTTCATCTTCGGATTGCATGAAAATTATACTTCCAAAAATGTATTAGATAATTTGAAGAAAATTGAAGACCGCGTTGCTTTTAATACCTATGATGAAATAAAAGTGCGCGAACAAAAGAATTTTCAGCAAGAACTCAACACCGCGCTTGACTTTATCAAAAATGAAGCATACGGAATCGAAATAGATTTAGACGCTTTGCCCAATATTGCTAGTAGCGCTATGACCATGAGTGGTTTTTCGGTGGAAGAATTGCGACAGTTTGTTTACTTTTTTGGCAAAAACAGAAACGCCACCTATTTGCACATTTGCGAAGGCGCACCCGAACTTGGTGAAGAAAAAAACAACCACCTCATCGGAAAATTGATTGGTTATCTCGTAACCGATTTTATCAAATCAAAAAAAGAATTGGTTTAAATAATTCCAAAAAAACTTCAAAAGGAGCTCCTGAAGCAATACGGAAGCTTCTCCACCAAGTAAAAGGAGCTTTCAAAAAATTTTGAAAGACACTCAAATCCCGCAACCCGAAATTCAAAACTCGCAACTACTAACGCATAATTGCCTATATTTGCGCCGACTTACTACTTAACAGTAAGTATTTTATATGTTATTCGAAGATTTATCATTATCCAAAAGTATTCAAAGAGCGGTCTTTGAAGAAGGATACACACAAGCAACCCCTATTCAAGAAAAAGCGATTCCATTTATTTTAGCCGGAAAAGATTTGGTGGGTTGCGCACAAACAGGCACCGGAAAAACAGCTGCTTTTGCTATTCCTATTATACACAACCTACACAGAATGGTAGGTTCGTCAAAAAAAGCGAAGGTAATTCGCTGTTTGGTCGTTACACCAACAAGAGAATT
Source organism: Flavobacterium sp. (assembly GCA_043758285.1). Lineage (GTDB taxonomy): Bacteria > Bacteroidota > Bacteroidia > Flavobacteriales > Flavobacteriaceae > Flavobacterium. Next base: position 407 of record JAYVNT010000189.1, on the reverse strand, counting down.
AGCCGTTCAAATTGGCGAGAGTTTTGACACGTATGGAAAGTACACTAATATCCGTCAGATAACTATTTTTGGAGGTGTTTCGCAAGTGCCACAAGTGGATCAATTGAAGAAAGGTGTCGATATTTTGATAGCCACACCCGGAAGATTACTGGATTTGCACAAACAAGGGTTTATCAATTTTGATGATTTGCATTATTTGGTTCTTGACGAGTCGGATTTGATGCTCGACATGGGTTTCATCAATGATGTTCGCAAGATTGTAAAATTGGTTCCAAATAACCGACAAACATTATTGTTTTCGGCAACGATGCCAATGGCAATTCGTGAATTAGCCGATACTTTTTTGAACAAACCCGAATATGTTTCGGTGACTCCAGTTTCGTCAACGGCTGAAAAAATTGAGCAAC
>JAYVNT010000188.1:0-2094 GCA_043758285.1 Flavobacterium sp. | reverse complement strand
AACCAGAATAGGGAATACCATGATATTCTAATATTCCTTGAATTCTTCCATCTTCGCCATAAGGACCATGCAGACATAAAAAAGCAAAGTCTATAGTGTTTTTTAATTCTTCAAACTTTATTTTTTTTCCTAAAGTTGTTGTCAACTTCTCTTGTTGATGAGAAGATAATTCGCCTAATGATTCAGCATAAATTTGAAATTCATTCGAGCCAGAAGGAATTGTACTTACAGGAGGATAAAAATCTCTAATGCTTCCTTTGTAAATATATTGCCAATCTAATAGAATAATATTTCCAAAAGAATCGATGAACAAAGGAACCGCATCAAACAAAGACTTATTTAAATTATCATAAACAGTTCTTCCACCAGCAAATGAAATTTCTCGTTCTCTTGAAAAACCGCCAAACACAATTCCAACTCTAATTTTCATGAATGTATTTCTTTGTTACAAAAATAACGAATATTGTTTTTGAGTTTAGGCTAGTTGTTCTTTCTTTTCAAGGTTGAATGTTCAAAAGTGATTATTTGACTGTCATGCCTAGGTTGTAAAGTAGGAATGAATAAATGTCTGTCTGTTCTTCTATCTGCTTTGCGACTGGTTTGCTAGAACCTAAGACTGTAGTTGAAGCATGACCAGAATTCACATCTACTCTAATCATAACGGGATGGGGACCTTTATATTTATCTTGTAGCGTTGCAATAAATTTGAACGAATGTGCAGGAACAACTCTGTCGTCATGGTCACCAGTAATGACTAAAGTCGCAGGATAATTAACATCTGATTTAATATTGTGCAGCGGACTGTACTTGATTAGATTTTTGAAATTTTCTTCATCATCACTCGATCCGTAATCGCCTTTCCATGCCCAGCCGATTGTAAATTTATGATATCGCAACATGTCTAAGACTCCGACCATTGGAAGAGCGACTTTGAATAGATCTGGTCGTTGAGTCATAACAGCACCAACTAAAAGTCCGCCATTCGAACGGCCACTTAAAGCAAGTTTGGTTGGATTGGTGTATTTTTCTTTTATCAAATATTCTGCAGCGGCAATGCAATCGTCAAATACATTTTGTTTCTGAAGTTGAGTTCCTGCCTTGTGCCATTGTTCTCCAAATTCTCCACCACCACGTAAATTTGGCAAAGCAAATACACCGCCGTTTTCCAAGAAAATCATTCTTTCTATTTTGAATTGTGGGTTCATGGAAATATTAAATCCACCGTAGCCAAACATCAAAGTAGGATTGTTACCATCGAGGATTAAACCTTTTTTGTGAACAATGAACATTGGAATCTTTGTGCTGTCTTTGCTGGTAAAAAAAACTTGTTTGGTTTCATATTCCGACGAATTGAAATTAATTTTAGGTTGAAAAAATATAGATTGAATTTTACTCACCAAATTGAATTGATAAATTGTTGACGGTGCCGTGAATGTATTGAGTGAATAAAAAATATTATCATCTTTAGAGCTTGCAGAAAGTTGATCTACAGTTCCGAGAGTAGAAAGCGGAATATTATATTGGAAAGTTCCATCTTTTGTAAATACTTTTAAGATGGAAGTTGCATTATGCATGTATTTAGCAATCACAAAATATTTACCGATTGTCACTTCTTGCAAAACGTCATCAGATTGCGGGATGATATCTTTTGGTGCAGCAGTTGGGTTGTCGGCATCAATTTCAATCAAGCGATAACGGGGAGCATTATCATTTGTAAGTACTAAAAATTTTCCTCCAGAATTATCGATGATAGAATAATCTTTTTCAAATGTGGAAACGAGAGTGATAAAATTGGAATTAGGTTGAGTCAGATTTTTCGCCATCAAATTATTTCCGCTTGTTCCTTCAGATCCAGAAATGATGAGCCATTTCTCATCTTCAGTCATTGAAGCACCGAAATTACGAAGAGGGTGTAGGCTGTCGGTATAAACTAGCAAGTCAGCAGACTGAAGTGTTCCCGCTACATGGTAATAAATTTTTTGAAATTCGTTTTGACCTTTGAGTAAATTTTTTTCATCGGGGGCATCGTAACGAGAATAATAAAAACCTCCATCTTTCCAGGCAATACCTGAAAACTTGACAAATTGCACACGG
>JAYVNT010000187.1:0-2097 GCA_043758285.1 Flavobacterium sp. | reverse complement strand
TATTTTCATTGTATTGCCATCGCAAATCTCAAATAATTCGTTTCGCCATTCTATGTTGTCAAAGTTAGTTAGGTTGTCGATTTGAACACCTTGAAAATATCTTTTGCCATTATGAATTATTCCATATGATTTTCCATTCCCAATTCTGTAAAGTCCAACTAATTGAGGTGGTCCACCACAATAATTGTCTTTTATGTCAGTCAAGGTGTCTGTAAAACAATGAAATAAGGCACGACTTGTTTTTTGATTTTCACTCTCCCAATACGATTTATACTTTTCTAAAAATTCTGGCGACCCAGAACCAACAACAAAAAGTTTGTCCGAGTGAGTTTTAAAACTAACAGTTTCTCCCGACCATTTATTTTTTTTCTTTATCCACCCTATTTTGTTGCAATAAAAATTTGTATTAGCGTCTCTGCTACAATGAATTATTTGTAATGAGTCTGCTGTGATTCCATTTACCTCACTTGGATAGTTTTTAAATGATTGAATCAACTTAGTCATTATTGCTTGTGATTTTTCTTCACAAGTTGAGTTGTCAGCAAATAATAGTCCTTCGTCTGCTAAATCAATAATTTGATTTATGATAATAGTTGGAAACAAAACGTCCCCACAATATCCGAAAATGTCAGGCGATTTCTTGCAACTAAAAACCTTTTTGCCATAGTCAAATTTTGCTTTGTCGCCCCAAGAAATTCGGCTATCACTCATAATGTAAATTGATGAAGGTTTTCTGGAATCAATTCCAACCCAAGATGCTAATAATGTCATAGATTTCAGAGTTTCGCTATTATTGCCGCCAACGAAAAGGGCTTGTAGTCAGGGGGGAATTTAAAGTTCATCTGCCCGAATGTCCGATGATATTAATCACTGTTGTTCAATTACTTAAAAAAGTTCAATAGGTTTCCGTCCGCCGAAACAAAAGCACAATAAAACTCCTAAAGTTCAATTACTTCAGCCAGCCCATAATTGCCACAAACCCATGTTATGCATAGTTTTTATCTTCGTGCCGAGTTACTTCCACCACCAAATGCACCAATACCTATGATAAATCCTAACCAGTAAGTAAATCCAGTATTGTGTTCTGCATAGATTCCAATGTCCATACCGATTAGTTTTCCAATTAATGAAAATACTATTATTATTCCGTGCAATATGCCTGAGAAAAAGCCTGATTTGTGATATTCATAACCATCAGGAGCACAAGAAGACAAGGATATAATACAAAGTATCAGTAGTAATATTGTTACAGTTTTATTTATTTTCATATTTTCAACTAATTTTTACATTAAATACTTTTGATCGAGAGTTTCAACAATGAAAATTCTTCAAAATCAAAGTCGCTAATCTTTTAACGACTTTGATTTTATTTTTACTGTTGTTTAGGTACATAAACCTTATTTCCACTACTATTTATGTAATATTGTCCGCCCCTTGTTCCTGTTTGGATGGTTTGTCCACTGCCATAATTTTGTGCTTCTGATGAATAATCTTTTGCTCTTGTTCCAGAATTTCCATTGTATGGATTAGAGTTTCCTTGTGTAGAATAGTTGTCTAAGTTTGTACCATTAGAATTAGTCTTATATGTAGGCTGTACATATGTTCCGTTATCTCTTGTATATCCACTTTGATACCTTGAATCACTATTATAAGTTGAGGTTGGTGTCGAGTAACTACTTCCATAGGTAGATTTGTTAGAATTGTACCTCATATCAGGCGTACCATCTTTTTTGGTTTGTGCATTTGCAGTAAGTATGAAACTTGCAAAAAAAGCTAAAAATAAGATTGATTTTTTCATATTATTTGAATTTGATTATTTGCTTACTCTAAACAGTTTTCAGCGTCTCTGTGCCTAATATGTTGTTTGGTGTCGTTGTTCAACTTTGTTCGACTTTGGGATGGTCAGCCCGTTATGACCTTTAATGGCGTTTTTGTTGAATTACGCCTAACTCTTAAATATTTGAAACCCATGTCGTACTTTTTTGTATTGTTAGTAGATTCATAAACCGCAATTATTGAAATAAATATTATTTAGTATCTTCATTGGTATTTTTGTTTCTCTATTCGCTAAATTTTTGTGCCTACTTTGTATATCAG
>JAYVNT010000186.1:0-2098 GCA_043758285.1 Flavobacterium sp. | reverse complement strand
AAAGCCTAAAATGTTCAAAAATAGAAAAGTTAATTCATGAGTGTTGCTTAACTTAATGACATTGGTCGCTCGGCTTGATGTTCGGGGCTTAACTTCCTCATAATTAATATCTTACAATATCTCACAAACTTAGCAAGAATACTCAATTCTTTCACTGTTCGCCCATTACGTTATCCCATTTTTCTCAAAATCTATGAATTATATAACTTTCTCCAATAATTCTGTAACGATTAACCAATTAAAGTCCTCACCTTTATAAAGTATCTTAATCAAGATAAACCATTATGAAAAAAAGTATGGATACGCTTGAAATGGAAAAGGGAAAAGCACACATTATCGTTAAGATTGTTGAGTACTTATCGAATGCAGTAGTGAGCAAAGTAACTATCCGAAAAATTAAGGGAAATATCATCGCTTCATCTTTTGAAGCTGGTGAAGAATTAGCTGAAAAAGCCTCCTCTTTCGATACTTACACTCAAATCATTAATGATTCTGCCGAAATTATCACCGACAAAAATATGCATTATCTCAGATTGGGTGAAGGTATTATTATTCCCGCCCATGCCTCTCATATTTTCAATACTACTCAATAACTCAAGATGATTTCATCCGTGAAAAGTGGATATGAAGATTAAAAACTCGTGAGAAACTAATATGAAACTATTTGTAAAATATATGGTAAGTACTCGCTGCAAAATGGTGGTAAAGGATATTCTTCGGAAATTGGGTTATCATTTCATTTTGGTAGATTTGGGTGAAGTCGAAGTGATGGAAGAACTTTCTTTCGAGCAACTCAAAGAGCTACGAAAATCCCTTTATAGTGTAGGTTTTGAACTAATGGATGATAAGAAATCAATATTAATAGAGAAAATTAAAATTGTTATAGTAGAGCTTGTTCATTATGCAGAGGATTTGCCCGTCATTAAGTTTTCAGATTATTTGAGTCAAAAACTAAATTATGATTATACATACATGGCAAACTTGTTTTCGGATGTCCAAGGAACAACCATTGAGCAATATATAATTGGACATAAAACCGAAAGAATCAAGGAGTTAATCATTTATGGCGAATTGAATATTACCGAAATTGCTTATAAAATGAATTATAGTAGTGTAGCTCATATGTCCAGTCAATTCAAAAAAGTAACGGGTCTTTCACCATCACACTTCAAAAATTTGAAGGATAAAAAACGAAATCCAATCAACGAGATTTGAGAGATTTTCAGTTATTTTTATAAAACTATGGCAGAAATAACTAAATATGATGAACTAATAATTGCCAATGAAGCCCTCGCTTTTCAGCACAAAGAGAAAGAAAAGCGTGTTGCAGAATTGGTGATTGCTAACAGAGAACTCGCTTTTCAGAAGTATGAGAAGGGAAAGCGTGCAGAAGAGTTGTCGATTACTAAGAAAGAACTCGCTTTTCAGAAGCATGAAAAAGGAAAACGTGCTGCAGAATTGTTGATTGCCAATAAAGAACTCGCTTTTCAAAATGAAGAAAAAGGTAAAAGGGAAGCAGAATTGTTGATTGCCATTAAAGAACTCGCTTTTCAAAATAAAGAAAAAGGTAAAAGGGAGGCTGAATTATTAATTGCCATTAAAGAACTTGCTTTTCAGAAAGTAGAAAAAGAAAAACGAGTTGCTGAATTGAGAATTGCTAATTATGCTCGTAGCTTAATTGAGGCAAGTCTTGATCCACTTTTTACCATCAATCCCAAAGGTAAAATTACTGACCTTAACAACGCAACGATTAAAGTAATTGGTAAAGCCAAGGAAGAACTGATAGGAACAGATTTTTTTTCTTATTTCACGGAACCCCAAAAGGCAAAAACAGTGTATAAAGAGATTTTTGCCAAAGGATTCGTGGTTAATTATCCATTAACTATCAGAGATCATCATTTAACGGATGTTCTTTTTAATGGATCGGTTTATAAGGACGAAGAAGATAATATAGTAGGAGCAGTGATAGTGGCAAGGGATATCACGGTTCAAAAACGGTTTGAGAAGGCATTGATAGAGGCAAAAATTTATGCAGAATTATCTGCTGAAATAGCAGAATCGGCTAAAATAAAAGCGGAAACTGCTACTAAAATTGCCG
>JAYVNT010000185.1:0-2100 GCA_043758285.1 Flavobacterium sp. | reverse complement strand
GAAAACTTCAATCTAATTATTGTAGTGCCAACTTTGACCCCAGTAACTTGTCCATTTCCATCAACTTTGGCAGTCGTTGAGTCTTCAGATAACCAATTGGTATTATTATAGTAGGTAGTGCTTTCAATGTTACCTTTATCTGTGACTGGTCGTACGTTTAGCGAAGCGTTCATACGACCAGTCACAGCCAAACCTTGCCAAGATTAACCCAAACGTTGGGCGAAGTTTCCATGAATAATGACTGATTGGATAAATCAATTTTGTTGAGTCTTCCATCGGGATAATCTGCCCAAATAAGATTGACCGCCCATGAATAATTGGGCAATAGGAAAGAAAGGAGGAAGAGACAGAGTAAGTATTTCAAAATTAGAGTGGCTGATTTTAGGTAAAATATAGCCCTAAAATTACGAGAAAATACGTGAATAACTGAAATCACACATTTTTTTTAGTATATGAATAGAAAAATATGATGCTTTATGGAATTTTTGATAGTTATTGTAAAAGGGGAACAGCTTTCTGAACATGAAAAAAATGGAGAATATCCTATACACAATCAATATGAGAAGTAATGATTCAAAAAAAACATTAATTAAAGGTATTTTAATAGTTCTACATTTTTTTTCATTTGGTTCTTATTCACAAATATTCATTCAAAGCCCTTCAAATGGAGCAATAACAATAACTTCAAAAGGATTATTAGGAGACCAACCGAACAGTAATCAATCTACTACCAATTTATCTATTGGATATCGTTCTCTTTTTTCAAATGCTACTGGAATTGAAAATATTGCAACTGGTTATGAAGCACTTTATTCAAACACTTCAGGATTTCGCAACTTAGCACATGGGTATCAAGCACTTTACAAAAACACTACTGGTTGGCAAAACATTGCAAGTGGTAGTCATGCACTTTATTCAAATACTACTGGTATGGATAATACAGCTAATGGTTTTCAAGCACTCTATTCAAACACTACTGGTTCTAATAATATAGCGACTGGTTATCGAACCCTTTATTCTAATACTGAAGGGTCGAGTAACATCGCAAATGGTTATCAAGCTCTCTACAATAATACAAGCAGTCTAAATATTGCAAATGGTTATCAAGCTCTCTATTCAAATACTACTGGGTACGAAAATACAGCGAATGGGTATCTGGCACTTTACAAAAATACTACTGGTTGGCATAACATTGCGGGTGGTAGTTATGCACTCTATTCAAATACTACCGGTATTGATAATACAGCCAATGGTTTTCAATCTCTTTATTCAAATATCACGGGGTCTAATAATATTGCTTTTGGCTATCAATCTCTTTATTCGAATATTAGTGGGTTTAGTAATATTGCAAATGGTTATCAAGCACTCTACAATAATACAAGCGTTCTAAATATTGCAAATGGTTTTCAAGCTCTCTATTCAAATACTACTGGATTTGACAATATCGCAAATGGTTATCAAGCTCTCTACAACAATAATACTGGTATTCTAAACATTGCGAATGGGCATGAAGCACTTAAATCCAATACTACTGGAAGTGGGAACACTGCTAATGGCTATTTTGCACTAACTTCAAATACGACTGCCGACCATAACACAGCTACTGGGAGTTATTCACTTTATTCAAATACTACAGGTGGACATAATATTGCTAATGGATTTGAGTCACTTCGTAATAATACATCTGGAACAAATAACATAGCCTTCGGGATTCAAGCTGGGTATTCAAATCAATATGGAACAAACAATATTTTTATCGGTGCAAATGCAAACTCCTCAAATAATAATTTGACCAACGCTATAGCAATTGGTTCTGGTTCTACAGTAAATTCGTCCAATAAAATAAGATTAGGCAATGCTAACATTACGGTGATTGAGGGTCAAGTAGCATACAGTTATCCATCAGACGGACGTTTTAAATTTAACATTCAAGAAAATGTTAAAGGATTAGATTTTATAAAGAAACTTAGACCTGTTTCGTATAATTTTGATACAGAAGCGTTTGACCGCTATTACAATGAGAGAAAGGAGGCTACAAATTATTCTCAATCAAAAGCAATTGTTCATACAGGATTTATAGCACAGGAGGTTGAAAAAGCA
>JAYVNT010000184.1:0-2101 GCA_043758285.1 Flavobacterium sp. | reverse complement strand
GGCTTTGTGCAGTTGGGGAATTGACCAACTGTCTGCCCGGAACTGAAGCTAAATTAATAAACAAAAGTTGAAGTTTACAACTAATGCCCAACAGAATTCCGTCCGCCGAAACCAAAGCTTGGATATGCACTGCTGATGATTGTTCTTCCGTCCGCCCCAATTGCACAAAACCTTTTGATGTGCGTTCGGGCTTCTACTCTGTCACCTGAAATATATTGTCAATAATTTTGTTGATTGCATTTTTAGTCCTCGGAACATTATCTTTTAATAAATAGTCTTTTAGCTTGTTGGCAATTATTTCTGGTCTTGGATTGTCTGTCAATTTAGGTGGATTTTGTTGCAACCAAAATGCTTGATTTTGTCTGTCTCCTGTCGTGGTGCAAAAAAGTAATGCGTCAATTGCTATCAAACTTAAAGGTCTACCAACACTTAACCATTTGTCAGCCCTGACCCAACTAAATTGCGAAGTCGCTGAGAGCGTCCCCCAATTTGTAGATATACTGTTTGTTCTGTAAATTATTTTCTCTATCCAATCAAGAGTCTTGTCGCTTTGGAAGTACAGAAGTGCTGAAATATTATCAGATAAATACTTGTTGTCTTTGCTTTCAATTTTATTTGTCAATGTTGCAAAAGCTTCGTCAAAGTCAAAACATTTTGATATTGCTTCTGCAAAAATTAAAAGTTCATTTTCTTGTCTGTTTGCCCACTCATTTTTAAGCCAATCTTTTGCTTCCCTGCCAATAACTTTTCCAACAATTTCATAGGCTTTATAGTTAATTGCTCTGTTGTATTTTACTTTCTTGTCAATGGCTTTTAGCGTTTCGTTTTTGTCAAACTGTTTAAGTTGTTTGATTACATTGTCGTCTATGAAATATTGAACAAATGCAAAGTCTATAAGTCGGTCTAGATTATTTTTGATTTGTTCAAAGTCAGGAAAAGGAAATTTATCAGGCTGTAAAACTTCAATGTCTGGTTGTGTTGCTTCTCCTGTTTCATACTCATAAAAGTCATCGTGTAAATAGAAACTGTGTCCGTGAATTGCAGTTAAATTAAAAAACTCTAATGGTCGCAACGCTTTATTCAAAAGTCTGTCTAAACAACGTTTGCACAAACGATAAGTTTTTTGTCCTTCGTCAGCAAGTTGCTCAACTTCAAAATCGTTTATGTTACAACTTTCACATTTCATACGAGATTTCGTTTAGCCTGACGCACAAGGTTCGAGGCTTTGTGTCAGTTGGGGAATTGACCAACTGTCCGCCCGGAACTGAAGCTAAATTAATAATTAAAAGTTGATGTTTAGAACTAATGCTGAACAGATTTCCGTCCGCCGAAACCAAAGATTGGATATGCACTGCTGATGATGGTTTCAACGTCCCGCCCCAATTGCACAAAACCTTTTGTTGTGCGTTCGTGTTTTTTTATTTTGTTTTGAAAAAAAGAATTATTGAACGTCATTTTAAAAGTAGTTCAAACTCTTGGTCATAGGTCTTTCCAAAAAAATATCTCTACGATTTCATTGTCTTTTTTATATTTTTCAAAATCTTCAATTTCGTCTACAATCGAGTAACCTGTTAAATTAGAATATAAAATCTTTTCTTTGTTATTTATTATGTTGTCAATTATTTGCACTGCTATATCAAATTCTTCACTAAGTGTGTTCGCTCCAAACATGCTCATATGAGTGTGCCAATCTAAGTATGTATTTTTCGTAAAACCAACTGTAATCTCCATGTCTCGGGTTGTCAATCGAAGTGTAAGCAATCCTTTTGGACTTTTCCAATCAATTTCAACAATATTGTCAGGTGTATTTGAACATAAGTTTTCAAACTGAGGAAATTTGGAAATTAATTTTGGAATTATGTGACTGTTAAATTCTGTCTGATCCATATAAATTCTGTCTCATTAAAGGGTATTGTCTGGGGTGATTTGCAAATAAAAAGAATTTTTCTTAAAAAGTCTACTGTCTAAATGAAGAATAGTTGTACAAGATTTTGGGGGCTGCTGTCTTGTCCTGAAATAGGTTGACTCTTTTTTTGTTTAAAAATAGGTCAAAGTTTATTATTACGGATGAAGCATTAATAAGTTTTTTAAAAATACCTCC
>JAYVNT010000183.1:0-2115 GCA_043758285.1 Flavobacterium sp. | reverse complement strand
TCTAATTCGCTTAAAATGGCTTTGGCGATTCCTTTCCCGCGACATTCAGGCAAGGTATACATGCGTTTTATTTCTGCAACTTTGGGTTCAAATTCTTTATAAGCACCAATGCCAACAGCGGTATCATTTTCATAACAAATGACAGCATTTTTAAGCAAACTGGTTTTATTAAACTGGGCATAAAAAGCATGGTCATCACCATCGAGAACTCTCAAGTAAGCATCAAGCTGCAGTACGAGATTGCCAAAATCTTCATTATTGGAAGTGGTTCTTTTAATCGTAATCATTACTTATCAATTTTCTGAAGAATAAAATTGTTTCTTTTTTTCATCCAATAAATTCTTATTGACCACATACGTTTTCGATATGCGATCATGCCAACCTCGTGCGGGCATTGCCAAAAAAGAAAGGAGTTCAAATGGAATTAAACGACACAACGTGCGAACCAAAATGGTCTCTAGATTTGGTTTTTCTCCGTTTTCATTTACCACTATGGTTTGTGTTATAAATTTGCCAACAGTTCTTGCAAAGAAAATTTCAAAAACATTGTAATAAAACAAAGCGATACAAGTAACAAAAGTATATTGTGCAATGTCGTTTTTTATAAAATTAGCCATAAAATCTTTATTGCCATTCGTCTCAGCTATCACGCTGGTAATGGAGAATGCGATAATAAAAAGGAACAATTGTGCAATATAATCCATCAATAAGTTAAGAAATCGTTGGCTATGCGTTGCCAAAAGTTCCTCTGTTACTTTGAATTGTTTTCTGTAGTTTTCATCCATAATGGCTATTCTTTTTGGTTTGCCAAAAAGAAATTTCTTGATTTTTTTGGGTATTGATTATAGCTTTTATCACTCGGATTGGCAATCACCGTTTTGATGTTGATTTCATCGCCAATTTTAAAACTGGCTACGGTATATTGATAATCTAACAAGTATTCACCGCAGAAATAATTGCCGTCTGCATCCTTTTCGATAATGCCTGTGTAAACTCCTTTTTTATCTTTTGACATGGTGGTTTTATTTGTGCTCAAATGTAATTAAAATCAAAACAGCCATCAAGTTGATAGCTGTTTTTATATCTAAATTTAAAATCTAATATTAATATTAACTTCCACACATTTCACAATCATCCGGACCGGCATTTCTTGCCAGTTCTACCATAGCTTTGAAATCTTCGGCAGTCATTTCGCCATTTTCTGTTGGAGCTACAACTTCAACCGCAACTGGCTCGGCAACTTGTGCTGTGGGTTCTGCTTTTTTATCGTTGTTCAATGTGAACTTGATGGCATCAACGGCTGATTTGGTTCTCAAATAATACATTCCAGTTTTCAAACCACTTTGCCAAGCATAGAAGTGCATCGAAGTTAGTTTCGCATAATTGGCATCCTGCATAAATAAGTTGAGTGATTGTGATTGGTCAATGAAATAACCTCTGTGACGCGACATATCAATAATATCTTTCATAGACATTTCCCAAACAGTTTTGTATAATTCTTTCAAGTCTTCTGGAATATCCAAATCCTGAACAGAGCCATTATTACGCATCAATTGTTGTTTCAAATCTTCTGTCCAAAGTCCGCGTGTTACCAAATCTTCCAATAAATGTTTGTTTACTACGATGAATTCCCCAGACAATACACGACGTGTATAAATGTTTGAAGTGTAGGGTTCGAATGCTTCGTTATTTCCTAAAATTTGTGATGTAGAAGCTGTTGGCATTGGTGCTACCAATAATGAGTTTCTCACACCGTGTTTCATTACTTCTTTTCTCAAAACTGCCCAATCCCAACGACCAGAAAGTTCCTCATCTTTAATGTTCCAAAGATTGTGTTGGAATAATCCTTCTGAAATTGGTGATCCTTTAAAACTAGAATATGGCCCTTCAGTTTTGGCTTCTTCCATCGAAGCTGTAACAGCAGCAAAATATAACGTTTCGAAAATTTCTTGATTTAATTTTTTTGCTTCATCGCTAGTGAAAGGCATTCGCAACAAAATGAAAGCATCTGCCAAACCTTGCACACCTAATCCAACTGGACGATGACGAAGGTTTGAGTTTTCAGCTTCTTTTACTGGGTAATAATTTCGGTCGATAACTTTATTCAAGTTTCTC
>JAYVNT010000182.1:0-6758 GCA_043758285.1 Flavobacterium sp. | reverse complement strand
AATACAGCGATTTCACCACTCAAACACGAAGCAAAACCTTACCTTACTTTATTTCCGATAAAGGATTAATTTTAGAAACTGCGAAAGAGCTTTTGTTTCAAGAGCGGATGAAGGAATCAGTTCGCTTGCTTGGGATTTCGTTAAACAACTTAAATACAGAAATCAAAAAAACAATAATCGTTCAGTTGCGATTTGATTTTTAGGTGTAAAAAAAGCTGCCATTTGACAGCTTTGATTTAAATAATAGCAATTTATTTTCTACTAAGTTTAGATAACAATCTTAAAAATTCGATATATAACCAAACTAGTGTAATCATTAATCCCATTGCGCCATACCATTCCATGTATTTTGGCATTTTTTGTTGCACGCCTTTTTCAATTTGATCAAAGTCTAAAAATAAATTTAAGGCGGCGATAACAATCACAAAAGCACTAATACCAATGCTAATCATTGAATTTCCATAATGAACAGGTTGGAAGCTGGTAAACATTGATAACAGCCAAGAAATCAAATAATAGGTAGCAATAGCAAGTGTTGATGCAAGAACAACGGATTTAAATTTCTCAGTGACTTTTACAATCTCATATTTGTAAAGTCCAAAACACAACATAAAAGTTACGAAAGTACAACTTACAGCTTGTATCACAATTCCGGGATACATCACTTCAAAAATAGCTGAAATTCCACCAATAAATAGACCTTCAAAAATAGCGTAACCTGGCGCTAAATATCCTGAAGATTGTGGTCTGAATGTAGCAATTAGTACCAAAATAAAACCAACTATTGCACCACCGAAAATAAATAACATTGGTGGCTGACCATTAAAAGTCATTGTCCAAGTAACAGCAGCACTAGCAATCAATAAAATTAACATCAGGAAACTTTTATTTATAGTTCCCGAAACTGTCATCGTTTGATTGTAATCAATAATAACAGCATCATGAGTAACATCGTTATTTTCTTTAAACGATTTTGTTTTAAAAAACGGATTGTTTGAATTCATAATAATAGTATTTAAAATGCAAATTTAATTATTCTATATCAGATACACGCAAGGTGTTTACCATTCCTTTATTCGCAACTGGCATCGCTGCAAGATTGATAAGCATATCGCCTTTTTTTACATAGCCATTAGCTTTTGCAATATTATTTACATCATCAACGGTATCATCAGTGCTCACAAATTTGTCATAAAAGAAAGCATTAACTCCCCAAAGTAAACTCAACTGCGTCAAAATTCTTTTGTTAGAAGTATAAACTAAAATATGTGCCGAAGGACGCCAAGCAGAAATTTGAAATGCAGTATAGCCACTATTAGTTAGCGTAGAAATGGCTTTTGCTTTTATCTCATTGGCCATAATTGCAGCGTGATAACAGATGGTTTTTGTTATAAACCGTTTGGTTCTAACATGAGGTGGATTTTGCGGTACAAGAATTAACGGAGAATCTTCAACAGCTTCAATAATTTGGGTCATTTTTTCGATTACTTCCACCGGATAATTTCCAACCGATGTTTCTCCTGAAAGCATTACCGCATCAGCACCATCCATTACAGAATTGGCAACGTCATTTACTTCTGCACGCGTTGGAGTTAAACTAGTAATCATGGTTTCCATCATTTGCGTTGCTACAATTACCGGTATTCGAGCTGTTTTTGCTCTATGAATAAGTTTCTTTTGAATTAAAGGCACTTCATGTGCTGGAATTTCAACACCCAAATCGCCACGCGCAACCATTAATCCATCACAGAAAGCTACTATTTTATCAATGTTTTCTACCGCTTCGGGTTTTTCTATTTTAGCAATAATTGGAATTTTGTAATCAGAATGTTTGGCGATTAAATCCTGAAGTTCTTCCAAATCGGCAGGAGTTCTAACAAAAGAAAGTGCAATCCAATCTACTTTTTGTTCAATGGCAAAAATGGCGTCTTTAATATCTTTTTTTGTCAATGCGGGAAGCGAAACTTTTGTATTTGGGAGATTAACCCCTTTTTTAGATTTTAATGGTCCGCCTTGAATAACTTTACAAACCACTTCTGTAGTTCTATTAGTTTCCAATGCTTCAAACATCAATTTTCCATCGTCTAACAAGATTTTTTCTCCAGGATTTACATCTCTTGGAAATTCTTTATAGTTCATGTAAACACGTTCTTTTGTTCCAGGAACATCTTCGGCAGTTTGAAAAGTGATGATGTCGCCTGGATTAACAACCACATCTTCTTTCATGACGCCAACACGTAATTTGGGACCTTGTAAATCGCCTAAAATCGCAGTAGTATAACCAAATTCATCGTTCAAACTTCTGATGATATCAATTCGTTCTTTTACATCTTCATAATCGGCATGCGAAAAATTAACACGGAATACATTAACTCCAGCGTCAATCATTTTTTTTATTACTTCTCTCGAACTACAAGCTGGTCCGAGCGTTGCTACAATTTTAGTTTTTTTTCTTGTTGGCATTATATTTAAAAAATTAAATTATTTTTTGATTTTATAGTCTCAATAGCAATTGCATAAACGGTGCTTATTTGTTCTATTTTTTTTATTTGTGTGAGTGCATTTTTAATAATAAAGGGATCGATAGAGTTTTCTATTTTTAGAAAATAATCCACTTTTTTATATTCAGGGAGTAGATAAGTTTTTGATGAAATTTGAATTTTACTATTGGCAAATAACCCTGTATTTACTGTAAAATTGCTAGTAGAAAATTCATTTTTATTTTGAATTAAATTCCAAGTCATGTCTTTCTTTTCATCATCAAAAAAAAATCTCGAAAATTGAATTTCCGTTAGTTTATCATTTATGCTCACATTTGAAATGCATTTAGCAAGAATTACAGGCAGACACTTATTGATATGATAAGCCAATCTATAATCTTCAAGCGCGGTGTGAATAGCAATTAATTGATAATCAATTTTATCATATGCTTTCTTTTCATCTTCATCGCTAAGTAATTTGTAAACAATAGCCATAATTATGCAAATTATGTTGTAAATATAGTTTATCTGATACAGATTTCCGCTAACGACCTTTTAGGTTAACGTTATTTTATGAACGAAAACGTTATAGTTTTTTAAGTATTTGAATTATTTTTTGTTAATTTTTTCTTGAAATGCAAAATAGGCACGTTGCGACGCTTTCTCTTCCGCTTTCTTTTTAGATGTTGCTCTCGCTTTGGCAATTACTTGATTATCTATACTTAGCTTCACTCCAAAAAATTTTTGACCATCAATTCCATTGTCTTCAAAAACATCAAAATAAAATGGCTTCTTTTCTTTCTGACACCATTCTATCAATAAGCTTTTATAACTAATAACTTTCCCTTCAAGCTTGGCAATATCAACATAAGGAACAATAACGCTTCTTTGAATAAACTTTTTGCAATAATCATATCCTTTGTCAAGGAAAATAGCTCCGATTAAAGACTCGAAAATATTGCCATGAATATTTTCGCCAAAATGTTGCATAGGCACTTTGCTTTCTACAAACCGGATTAAATCTAAATCCCGACCCAATTCGTTTAAATGTTCTCGGCTCACGATTTTTGAACGCATTTTAGTTAGGTAACCTTCATCACCAGCTGGCGCTTTATTAAAAAGATGCGCAGCTATTACAGCACTTAGCATAGCATCTCCTAAAAATTCTAAACGTTCATAATTCATCGGATTTCCTTTCAAATCCATTTGATTTGTCGAACGGTGCGTAAATGCTTTTTGGTAATAAATAATAGATTGGGGTTTGAAACCTATAATATTTTGAATTTCGTTAAAAAAAATCCCGTCCTCTGTTGAACGGGAATTTTTAAATATGTTTTTTAGAATTCTCATATAGAAATTTAATCTACAAGTTTTTTGAATAAAACGCAAGCGTTGTGTCCACCAAATCCAAAAGTGTTGCTCATCGCCACATTGATTTCTCTTTTTTGTGCTTTGTTCAATGTCAAGTTTAAACTTGGATCAATGTTTTCATCAACAACCGTATGGTTAATTGTTGGAGGAATAATTCCGTGTTTCATGGCTAAAATAGAAGCAATCGCTTCTATTGCACCAGCGGCACCAAGCAAATGACCCGTCATTGATTTGGTAGAATTGATATTGATATTTTTAGCATGATTACCAAAAACAGCACTAATTGCTTTTAATTCGGCAACATCGCCAAGCAGCGTTGAGGTTCCGTGTGTGTTGATATGGTCAACTTGTTCTGGTTTCATTCCAGCATCGCGAAGTGTATTATTCATCACCGCAATAACGCCAATTCCTTCAGGGTGTGGAGCCGTTAAGTGATAAGCATCAGACGACATTCCGCCACCGCCAACTTCACAATATATTTTAGCGCCACGCGTTTTTGCATGTTCATATTCTTCTAAAACTAAGGCACCAGCACCTTCACCAAGAACAAATCCGTCACGTGTTGCATCAAAAGGTCTTGATGCCGTTTCCGGACTATCATTTCTTGTTGATAATGCCTGCATCGAATTAAATCCGCCCATTCCGGCAATTGTAACGGCAGCTTCTGAACCACCAGAAATAATGACATCACACATTCCTAAACGGATGTAATTGAAAGCATCAATCATAGCATTGGCAGAAGACGCACAAGCGGAAACGGTAGTATAATTTGGTCCCATAAAACCATTGCGCATCGAAATATGAGCAGGAGCAATATCGGCAATCATTTTCGGAATAAAGAAAGGATTAAATCTTGGCGTTCCATCCCCTTGTGCATAGCTGATAACTTCTTCTTGAAAGGTCTCTAATCCGCCAATTCCGGCACCCCAAATTACACCGACTCTTTGTTTGTCAACATTAGTATCAGTAATTCCAGCATCTGCGATGGCTTCTTGGCTTGCGGCAACAGCATACTGCGCAAATTTGTCCATTCTTCGCGCTTCCTTGCGTTCCATATAATTTTCGATGTTGAAGTTTTTTACTTCGCAGGCAAACTTTGTTTTATGCTTTTCGGTATCGTAATAGGTAATTGGAGCAGCACCGCTAACGCCATTAATCAGAGCGTTCCAATATTCTTGGATGTTATTTCCAATAGGTGTTATTGCACCTAAACCTGTTACTACAACTCGTTTTAACGTCATAATTTATTTTTTACAATTGTATTTAAACAAATAATACCCATGTTTTCTTCAAATATAATAAATTAAAGAGACAAGGGTATTTCAATATTTTTGAGATTGAATGTCAATCAGTTTTACTCTTTTCAGTAAAAATAATAAAAATCCGTGAAACTAATTCAAGCTTCACGGATTAGTACTTATTATTTTTTTGCTCCTTCGATGTAAGAAATAGCTTGACCTACAGTAGCAATGTTTTCAGCTTGATCGTCTGGAATTTGAATATCAAATTCTTTTTCGAACTCCATAATCAACTCAACGGTGTCTAATGAATCAGCTCCTAAATCATTTGTGAAGCTAGCTTCTGTTACAACTTCGTTTTCATCAACGCCTAATTTGTCTACAATAATCGCTTTAACTCTTGATGCAATGTCTGACATAATTTCTAATTTTAATTTTTAATTTGTTGGCAAAAATAAAAAACTTTATCTTAAAACAACATTATTGTTAGTAAATGTGAACACGAAAATAATTAAATAATTTCAAAATCTTCTAATATCATGGTTTTAATTCTTTTTTTTGTGCTGTAATTTTATCTTCCTATGAAAAAGATTTTGCTTTTTGCTTCGGGTGCAGGTTCCAACGTGGAGAATATTATTCATTACTTCAAAAATTACCATCACATTAGCATAGTCGGAGTCTTCTCTAACAATCCAAATGCCAAAGTTTTAGACAAAGCAGCAAGCCATAATGTTCCAACGATTATCTTTAACAGGGAAGAACTTTCAGGAGGTTTTGTTCTCAAAAAAGTTAACGAATTGCAACCTGATTTGATAGTTCTGGCGGGATTTCTATGGAAGTTCCCCGAACATATTATTGCTCAATATCGAAATAAAATCATTAATATTCATCCAGCATTGCTACCAAAATATGGTGGAAAAGGTATGTATGGAATGAAAGTGCATCAAACTGTTTTGGAAAACAATGAAAAAGAAACAGGAATCACCATTCATTACGTCAACGAACATTATGACGAAGGCGAATTCATTTTTCAGCAAAAAATAACCATTGAAGATTGCGCTTCCGCAGATGAAATTGTGGCGAAAGTACATATCTTAGAACACAAACATTTTCCAGAAGTCATAAAGAGATTATTAGATAATTAGACTAACTTAGACTTCTTAGACAAAATCTAAAAGGTCTAATTAATCTAAGAAGTCTAAAAGGTCTAACTAATCTAAAAAAATCTAATGAGTCACCAAGTCCATATCTACACCGACGGCGCTGCCAAAGGAAATCCCGGAAACGGTGGTTATGGCGTTGTAATGGAATTGGTTGGGACAAACTATAAAAAAGAATTCTACGAAGGATTTCGACACACCACCAACAACCGTATGGAATTGCTTGCTGTCATTGTTGGTCTTGAAAAAATAAAAAATCTGAACACAAAAGTTTTAGTCGTTTCCGATTCGAAATATGTGGTAGATGCTGTCGATAAAAAATGGGTTTTTGGTTGGGAAAAGAAAAACTTCACAGGCAAAAAAAATCCTGACTTGTGGATGCGTTTCCTAAAAATTTACCACCAACATCAAGTCGATTTTAAATGGATTAAAGGACATAATAATCATCTGCAAAACGAGCGTTGTGATGAATTGGCTGTTTATGCATCGGGTTTACCCAATTTATCGAT
>JAYVNT010000181.1:0-2115 GCA_043758285.1 Flavobacterium sp. | reverse complement strand
CAAACCGTTGCCGAAAAAGGGCTGCTTTTTCCGCTTGATTTAGGTGCAAAAGGCAGTTGTATGATTGGTGGTAATATTTCAACGAATGCAGGTGGGCTGCAAGCTATCCGTTACGGCGTGATGCGGAATTTGGTTTTGGGTTTAGAAGTAGTTTTGGCAGATGGCACTATCATTTCATCTATGAATAAAATGATGAAAAACAATGCGGGCTATGACCTAAAACACCTTTTCATTGGCTCAGAAGGCACTTTGGGCGTTGTAGCCAAAGCCGTTTTGAAAGTAGAAGATGCCCCAAGAAGTAGAAATACCACCTTTGTAGCCTTTGAAAGTTTTGATAAAGCTACCCAATTTTTGCAAACTGCCAAAAGAGAATTAGCCAATACACTCACCTCTTATGAACTCATTTGGCAAGATTATTATACCCTAATGACCTCCGCTCCATCCACTTTTTCAGCACCTTTGCCTCAAACTTATCCTTATTATGTATTGATGGAGGCATTGGGGCAGAACCCTGAAAGTGATGCGGAAAGATTTCAGCATATTTTAGAAGAAAACCTTGAAAATGGCGTAATTGCCGATGCAGTTTTGGCACAATCGCAACAAGAATTGGCTTGGTTTTGGGGAATTCGTGAGCAAGTTGAATTGATTTTTAAAATACACCAACACGTGCTGGTTTTCGATGTAAGTTTGGCGATTTCAGATATGGAGCAGTACATCAGCACCATTAAAACTAACCTAAAAAATGAATGGGAAGACATCAATTTCTACGCTTTCGGACACATGGGCGATGGCAATTTACACCTCAATATCAGTAACGGAAAAGGCAACCACGACACTATTCACCGCATTGAAGAAATTATTTATAGCCCTCTGCAAGCCATTGGAGGCTCTATTACGGCAGAACACGGCGTAGGTTTAGAGAAAAAAGCATGGCTGCATTTGAGCCGCACAGCCAACGAAATAGCTTTGATGAAAACCCTGAAATTAGCTTTAGACCCCAAAGGGATTTTGAATAAAGGAAAAGTATTTTAAGTGCGGAGTAACCAGATTGCGTAATGAGTTGAGTTCGGATTTTTCATTCCGCAATCATTTTGTACCCTTTCCCATGAATATTGATAATTTTCAAGGTATCATCTTGCAAGAGTTTTTTTCGCAGTTTAGATACCAGCACATCCAAACTTCGCCCTACTACAATTGTGCCTTCATCTTCCCAGATTGCCTTTAAAAGCCGTTCTCTATCCAATAGTTGGTTTTTGTTTTGGGTAAATATTTTCAAAAGTTTAGCCTCTTTCTCTGATAGTTCTATAAATGCTGTTTTGTATTTGAGCAACTGTTTATTCTCGAAAAAAGAAAACACGCCAATTTGTATAAATGATTCATTTTCAGGTAATTGGATTGATTTTTTGTTGTTGAAAACAGTTTTCTTCAACCAATAACCTGCCAAAGACAAAGGAATAAGCCAAAGAAAAAATAGGTAATAATTGGTTGAAGTTTCGGTCAAAAACTCAATTTGTATCACATAGCAACCAATGCCTTGCGTTCTGCCCGTACATGGAACAATATTGTTGGTTTTGGCACTTACTTCGTAGCCAAAAACCATGGCTTTGTTGTCGAAATTCAATACATTTACAATATATTCGGTAGGTAAATGATTCGTTTTCAGGTTTTTATCAATCAAACTTACAAGCGTATCATGCACAAAAACAAAGGGTTGCTGAAATTCTATTTGGAAAGTTTTTTCATTGATTTTTTTGATTGGCAAAACACTTGAAGCAGCATCGCCAGCCTTCAAAAGTAATTGATGCCCAATGTTTCGGAGAACGATGATGAGGTGTTTTTCCGAAACATTGGTTTCGCCTTGTCTCATAAAAGAGATGGCTGAAAGGATGCCGACAGCAACCAATACGAGCAAAAATATGTAAATTTTGTTTTTCATAAATCGGTTGCAATTTATGGCTAAAATATTTCTCAAAATTGGTTTTACAAAGGTTTTACACTTTTTTACATTTGATTTACTTATTTTGATGGATAAAATATTACGTTTGTTTGATGAAAGAATCAAAAAATGATTGTAGAAGAATATTCTACCAATGCAAAAGACAACATTGCCACAAC
>JAYVNT010000180.1:0-6776 GCA_043758285.1 Flavobacterium sp. | reverse complement strand
GGTAAAAATTTTTTGATTTTTGTGTGGTTTTAATAAAATATTATATTTTTAAAATATTTTATTTTAGATTAGCCTTTATAATCATCATATATTTCGTTATTTTGAACGTATGCTTCGAGTCCCATTTCATGGTATAAATTAGGATCCATAATGCCTTTTCTTGCATCTTCTATGGCATTTTCGGTTGTTCTTTCGTTACCATCTTTCCAAATACCAGCAAAATTTATGCCGGGTTCAAAGAAAAATGCTCGCACGCTAAAACCTTGTTCGAAAAGTTTTTGATATACAGCGATAGGTGGTGACCATGCACTATGGAAGCTTAATTGTAATGTTTTTTGGCGCAGTTTGACGTTGTAATATTCTTCTTTTGGGATATCCCATTTTGTTCCCCAAGCTTCGATTTGATTTTCGTCTATCTCATAGGGGGTATTATTGTTTATGGGACAGACATATTCAAAAAAATTACTATTTTTAGCAGCTTCTCGAATTTCTTTCAAGCGCATTCTATTTGCGTTTGTAATATACACTGTATTATAACACCAATTTGGCATTTTGGATTCTTCCTTTATAATATCTAAATTATTAAAAATATCTTGTTTGTTGCAATAGCTATCCTAATCGCAATTGCAACAAACTTATATAAACTTTATTTATAATACATTAAATATACCATCATTATTTTTTTTTATAAAGGGCATAACATATTTTAAAAAGTTTATAGGTTATTGTGTTTATGTGAAATGCCTTGATAGCCACGACTTCAAATTTCTATTTTAGAATTAGGTCAAATTTAGGATCAAGTGAAATGGTACAATCGGTATAGAATAGTTAGAATCTAAGCCTACCATGTGTCTCAATTTGGAAATAGTGATTACCAAGGTAACTATCAGCAATACCATTTTGGCATATTTGATATATTTTGATAGATAAGACATTCTGTGACAAAGGTTTCTGGTGTGAGAGTTTCAAAAGATGGTATTTGCTCTAGATGACTATCACAGCTTTTCTCATCGTCTATGAAGTATTGCCCAACAAATGTTCGATGAGCAGGGTCCTAAAAAAGACGATCACTTGATTTAGTGATAAACCTTTAATAGGACGTAAAATACGCAGGTCGGAAACTCCAAAAAAGTGGAGTGTAACGGGTTGGCAAATAGCATAGCCTTCGCCTTGAGGTCCACCAGTGAATCCAACACGATGGCATGTATCAAGTGTAATTCAGTCATGCTGAACGGAAATTAATTTGATATCGCAGTCTGTAAAATCAAATTTTTCAAGATTCATAATTTAGATTATATACTTTTTAAGAGAATTTCTAGGCATTATCTTTTTGAAAATTCTACTGTAATTTTATCAATAATTAATGAGTATAATATATGGTGTTAATAATTATAACGGATAAAACAACAATTTCTAGTATTTAAAAAAAACAAGCTAAAGTAATATAACTTTAGCTTGTTTTTTAATTATTTAATTTTTTCGAAGTATTCTTGAATAGAATTTTCAACTTTAATGTAAAATGGGCCGTCCCATTCACGAATCCATTTTGGTGTTGTTATAATTTCTCGTAGATCATCAGATTCATATTGGTCATCTTTTATTTCAAGCGCTTTTTCTTTTGAAAGTGATAAGATATATTCAGTAACATCCCATTCATTTTCACCTTCGTTATCTACATTAATTGCATAATTATTTTGTCAAGCTTGAGGCTGGAAAACGGCGACGATAGATTTTTTAGTAGTATTTGTCATAATATTAATTTCTTTTGATTATCATAGAATTTAAATGTGGGTGACTTAATAGTTTTTTTTTATAAAACGGTTGTAAATATTATTAATATCTTACTTTTTAGTATTAAGGCTTTTCATATATAGTTGATAAGAAATCTCGGTAATAATGAAAGATACCGCTGCTGAAATAAGAGAAATTTTTAGACGTTTACGATCAATAGCAAAAGCGGAAGTATGCCAAGCATGAACATAAGATTCTACTTTACTCGCATCTTTTCCTAAACCATTGGCATAATCTTCCGCCATTTTTTGAATTTTAGGATTGATCTTAAATTTAGTATCAATTTTCATAGAAATATATTTTTTCTTTAAAGAGGAATAGTAGTAAAATTTTGAGTAGTTTTATCTAAGTATTTCAAGAATTTCTTAGTTTTAACAAGATATCAAATTATTTGACAGGGTTTATCATCGATTAGCTTATCAAGATTTAGAAAGGGTTGCGTACGGCTGAATTTAAGTAGAGAATCTTTAGTGTCAAAAAGAGCGAAAGATAGCCATTTTGTCGATGAAGAAACTTGAAGTGGACGGGGTGTTTTATTGCATGCATATAATAAAGCATTCTAAATACATAAAACCAGTTGTTCGTTCCGAGAAGCAACGAACAACTGGGTAATAATATTTTTAGCTAGCAGTTAATTCTTATAGACATATGATACAACTGTTCTTATTTTAATATTATTCTATCATTATTAAGATGTGGTTTACACTATATTGACCTGTAGAAGAAGATTTTTTCTTTATTAATAAAATGCAGTAAGGTTTTATGATAACAGAGAGATTATTTATTCAGGAACACGATTTTTTTCTAGATCAACAATAAGTTCGTGTGTAAAACCTGCTTCTAAGGCCATTTCACGAAAGTCATGCGGAGATAGATCATCACAGGCTATTTCGACAAAGCGACGCATAACTTCTTTCTCTGAACTCTTATACGTCGTATGTTCTATTTTCTTTAAATGACCGAGTCTTGACATAACAGCTTGGTCGATGCGGCCCCAATTTCTTCGTGATGTTTGAAGAGCTTGCCAATAAACGGGTTCGGTATAGGTTTTATTATTTATAACGTTGACCTGAGCTTTTCCAATTTCTTCTTTAATTTTATCGAGTTGAGGTCGAATGACGGCGTTCTGTAAGTTTACGAGTTCGTCCCGATTCATCGTTGGAATTTTTGTGAGGGTTTCTTTTACTAGATCTATGGAATTCTCAGTAATGACCATGTGTTCAGTTGATCTCCTACTATTCATCGTATCGTACGATTGAATAATTTTGTTACATGAAGTGAAGAAGTGGTTTTATTATTATTTTCATTTAAAGAAAAGAATATAATAATACATTAAATAAGGACATTTTATTAAAATTATAAATTTCCTTTAATATTTTTAATACATTTTATTTAAAATTCTCATATATTTCATAATATTTTACAGATATCACTATCTGAATTAGAGATAATCCCGTCAAGTTTAATTTTATCAGTAGAAGTTTCACATCCGCAATAAGATCTTTCTCTTGTTCCGTCATCAAATTCATATATAAATTTTGCTCCACATACAGAGTTTTCCCCGTGCCAATTTATCGCATGATGGCAATTTTTACAATGTAATCCAGGGATTTGCCAATAGAATTGAGGTAGTATGTACTCGGCAACAACACCATACTCTCGTGCCTCGCGTAGTCTTCGGCATGAGTTTTTTGTTATAGATATATTGAGAAGCGACGGAAGCATATAAGTTCTCGTACGGTTCTTTTTACGTTGCTTTAAATCTAACTTTCTTTGTATGTATAAATCTGGATTTTTATAAATTAATCCGAAACAGAAACGTATAGTTTTAAGCGTGATGTGATAAATTTTTGGCACAAAAAGAATATCAACTATTTTTATAATAATACTAATAAATGTTGATGTAATGTAACGAAACTTCATATGTTTTAATTTTATTACATCGAATTAATGATTGATTCAATAGAAGACTCAAGAGCTTCTTTGAATTTATGAGTTGTTATGTTGATTCCAGCACAGTACTGTGCGAGAAGAAGCGATTCAATTGCATCTGCGTAGTTTTTATACGTTGTGCTTACATCTTTACTGTCGTTTTCTATATCATCTTTAAAAAGATTGGATTCAATATTCCCAGAATGCGTTTTGGGATCACCGGTAAAAGTAAAGGTGTATTCACCGCAGGATATAGTTTTTTGGATAATTTCATTGGTGCTATTCATGAAGTTCTTCCTTTAGGGGTAATTATATGAGGTAAAATATCTAATATTTTATTTTTATTTAATTCTATTTTTAGTAATATTTATGTAAGCGAGCGATATAGAAAGCTGAATATGAATAGATTTAATTGGCTCTGGTTTTTTATCGAGATGATATTATTAACTTTTTGGCATATTTGAGGAGTAGTTTTTATAATTTCTAGTGCTAAAAAGTTTTAGATTTTATATATGTTTTATTTATTCTTTTTCAAATTTTATGAGAGGTCGAACGAGATCTCCGAATTTAGTAATTTGACCATTTTTAAATTCGATAAAACCTTGATATTCATTTTCCATAATTTGATATTTGAGGCGAATTTTAATTTTTGGAAAGCTTCGCGAAAGTTCTCCATACCATTTTAAATCTGGTTCCCATTTACAACAGAATGAAGCGTTATAATCGTTTAATTCTTCGCACTCAAATTCTTGTAAATCTGGGTCAGCATATAAAAATGGGTTTACCGTATTATTTGGGGTTTCAAGTTTCTTATCTTTATTCTTATATGCTAAATGCACCTTTTCGCAAAAATTCGCAATTAAATTAAGCTCGTAACGAAAATCGATAAGATTTTTAGGGGTACCGGTAGCCTTCAAAAAAACATAACAGGTGTTGGCCATAATAGATATTCTTTCTTTTTTAATTTTTAAAAATCAGTAAATTTTTAAAAGTTCTTTAATTTCAGGTAAAATGAGATTGTTTTCGCACCAGTATTTTCAAATTTTCTTGCTTGAATTTCTGACACTGTTGTATTTGGATCAAGACCACAAGATTCTTGGATAGCGTGACCGATTTCATGAAGAATAATTAAGTGAACGAGTTCATATGGTTTAATGAAATGTTGTGCTCTAGTGGCTAAGATTGCTGATTTAGATAGCATAATGTATGGATGATTCATTGTTCCATTAATGTAGAATCCAAGACATATCTTATCGTCATCATTTACATATGCACAATTATAATCACCAAAAATTTTGATTTGTTCAAGTAGTGGTTTAGTATTTTGTTTTGATACGTTAATATAATTTTCCCATTCGGGGCTTACTTCAAGAATTTCATATTCTTGTTCAAATTCATAGTCATGGGTACGTTCAGGATAGAGGTATGAGATATTAGGGTTTTCTAGAACAGTTTCCATATTATTTTAAATCTTTAAAATATAATTATTTATGAATAATCGCGTTAATTTCTTCTTTGCAACAATGAATCACTGCCCGCATAATGGTACCTTCAGATGTTTTTGGATATTCAAGAATATCTAGTTCCCATTGATTATTTATAAGATTTTCAATTTCTTTCATTTTTTCTTGAATTTTTTCTAAAGATTTTTGATATTCTATTACAGTTAAAGTTTCTCTAATGCTTGTGATTTTTCGGATACTTCTTGGACACGTCTTCATGTGTTGTCCATTAAGCAAATTACAAAAGGACTTGGTTCAGGATTTATATCCATTATTTCTTGTAGTTTATTGTTGACAATAATTTTATCATCTAAATTAATTTTTTCATTGTGTTCTTTTACGAGTTTGACAGCATAAAGAAATGATTCAATAAGTCTATCATTAGTTCCATGAAATTCAGCGATGATAGTATCACCGGATAGAATAACTGGTCCAGAATATTTTCCACAAGGATCATATTGAACAACCCAAAATGTATCTTCTATTAGGTTAGATCTTTCTATTTTATACGTTGTGAGTTTTTTTTGACGATCATCATTTTTTTGTTGTTTCGTCTTTATCATTATCTTTAATAATCCTTAATTTTAAAACTTTGGGAAACGAAGGATTTTATGTTGACCTTTTGTACATTGAATACATATAGGTTCTTCGCTCGTAACATCAATACTACTACAGAAGCACTTTGCTCCAGGTTCGGGCTCGGCTTTGCAAGCACAGGAGCGTTCCATTACAGCTGGCATTTTATATCTTTCTTGGGTATTAAGTATATTTTATATTATCATAAATATACAACATCATGAAACCATGATTCTAGGATGTTAAAAACAATAGAATATGTTTAGTTTTGGATAGATCGTAATTTATTTATCTATTTTATTTACGATCTTTTTGATTAATTATAACATACGACAGACTTTGCAAGCCATGCACCTGGATTTCGCATGCATTCAAAAACATCAAATAGTGTTGAATTTGATTTTACCTTTAAGACGTAAATAATGTTATGTTTTATGAGAGTTGTCAATTCCGGAATTTTTTCATTCAACTCTTTAGTCAAAAAAGATTGATTAAGACTTTTTACAATGGTATCAGCCATTGTACTCGCATCATTATCTTCAAAAGGGCTATCAAGCCGGATAGATGAGAGTGGGTTGTTGATCGATTTCTGCATAAGTCGTTTCTGTATCTTTCTTTGGTGCACTCTTTGCACTCTTTTGTTTAGTATTGATTTCTAAAGGCTCAACTTTTTCAATATAGAAAATAATATCATTGAGAATATCTGCTTCACGACGCATAAATTCAACATTATGTGGACTATTTGCTAAATCATATTGATGAGCTTTTTTATATGATTCATCTCGAATATGGATTAATTTTTCTTTTATGGTTAAGATAGCTTCTTTTGCATTTTTGGCACGAGGTATGTTGTATTGAGGTTCCTCAGTCAAAATAGATATCCTTCACAATTATTTATTGATGACTTTATTAATTTAATAAATTTTATTTAGAAACTTTTTTCTGATTGTATATATTTCATACAATCATCTTATT
>JAYVNT010000179.1:0-2124 GCA_043758285.1 Flavobacterium sp. | reverse complement strand
GTCTCAAAATTGCAGGTTTATTGTCGTTCCCATCTGTTCCTGATTCTTCTGTAATAATTTCAATATTTCCATCAGCAAGTTTGCGTTTTGATTTTACTAATTCTTTATTAATATATTTTCCGTCTCTTGTAATGGCAATTGTGTCAATTGAGTTAGCATTGAGTTCATTTGGGTAAATATTTGAAAAAGCAATGTTATTGGTTTTATTAATTCTTTTAACTTCTATGTTGGCAGGCATTGTATATGGTTTACCTGAGGAATAGTCAAGATAAGTTAAAAAGCCTTGCCAACTTCCTGCTAAATTTTTGAAGTCTTTGGGTATAGTTTTAAAATTGCTTTGCGCAATACAAATTGTACTGATTGGAAATGTAAGGGTTACAATAAGGTATAATTTTGCTTTTCTCATATTCTATATGGGTTAAATTTAATTTTACTCTATTTCTTGGAGTCAGTTTCAATTAGCACTGACGCTAAAGGGTTCCTTCTAACGAAAAAGGCTTGGCGTTGTTGGGGGATTCGAGTTCCGTCAGCCCGTAACTGAAGTTGATAATTGCAATATTGCTGATGTTTTGTTCATAAGCCAAATTTATAGCGTCGAGCCCGAACTGAAGCACAATAAAGAACAAATGTTGAGGTTTAATTCGTCAAGCCCCAATAACGCCAAACCACATGTTATGCGTTCGTGCTACTAATTATTAGTTCAGAACGCTTTCTCCAAAAATAAATCGCAAAGATTAAGCATACTATTGGCAGGATTATTCCAAATTCATCAATAAAATATTTAGTATTTCCAGTTACCTGCGTAAGTGGTGTAAATATTCTTTGTATAAATAAATTATGGCTTGCATGAAGTATAACCCCCGTCCAGAAACTATTTGATTTTAAGCGAAACCAAGTAAATATAAAACTTATGCTTACTATCATTACTGTAAAGCAAGTTAAGCCATACCAATATGGTGTCCCACTATTGTAATCTGCAAAAATAAGAATAGGGAAATGCCATACTGCCCAGATACTTCCTGCTATCAATGATGTTTTAGTATAATTGAAATTTTTAGAAAGTTCAGGCACCAAAAACCCACGCCAACCGATTTCTTCTCCCATTGCTGTTGCTGCTTTTGTTACCATCCCAAATATTCCAGTCATAATAAAAAATAGAATAATGACAAGCCCAAAAGGTAATTGTGTCCAGCCAAAAGATTTAGAAACCTCAATAACGAATTCTTTGTTGTAAAAACTCCCCCAACCAAATGACCAAATAATAATGTAAGTAATGAAAGCATAAAGTAATGGAACAAGATAACTTCTCAATTGATATTTTTCTTTGCCCCATTGCCAACCAAGTTCAGATATTTTTCTTCCTATTATAAGAGAAGTTAGTATGGCTGAAATTCCAGGACACCACATCAACCCAGTTACATACAAACCAAACCCACTCCCAAGTTTTCCAGTATTAAGAATCAGAAAATAAAATATTAAACTTAATGAAAATGTTATTACCAAGAAAGTAATTATTGGTCGTCTTGAAAAGATATTTCTCATTGTTTGTTGCAGTTAATTTTGGTTTGTTAAAATTAATTTTTGATATTAATCTCAAATTTTCTGTGTCGCTCAAGCATGACGCATAACGGTTTGCGGCTTGGCGAAGGTGGCGATTTTCACCACAAACGTTGATGCAGAGAACAAATGTTTGATTAACCACAAAACTGTCTGCGGAGCACTGAACCGCCACTTTTGCCAAACCGCTGTTATGCCTTCGTTGTTTTTTTTTCGGTCGTGCTTTGTCTGTCCATTTTGGTCTGTCTTGGTGCGGTTGCTTGGTAGCTCTTTTGCATTTTTTTGTTTGGATTTTAGCGTTGGGAAAAATGCAAATGTGCTACCAAATGCGTTGGCTATTTTAAATATATTTCGTCTCTTACATATGTGTTGTTAAGCCAAAAACAATGCTTCGTATATTCTTTTGCTTTAGTTAATATGTCTTTTGTCGGCAAAGGATAAGTGTCTGATGCATTAGTGGCGTGTGGTCTGTAAGCTCCCCTTTATCAGTACCGTTCTAAAGTAGAATTTAGTGTTGGTTTATCCAATTCGTTATTGCTGTTATTGTGGTGTGGGAATGTGGTCAGG